>JAFAPG010000851.1 GCA_019247235.1 Acidobacteriota bacterium | reverse complement strand
TGCCGCCCGCGGCGGCCGTTCATAAGGCACGGCGATTTGAGCATACCCCACCCAGGTCACCATACCGCGCAAGAAGCGGTGGGTTTCGCGCATTTGCCGCAAGCCGTCCAGGCACTCTCGCGAAATCAGCCGAAAATCGCCGGCATCCGCGGGAAGGCTTTTATACACCAGGCTGCGCATGAGGCGATAAAAGAGCCAGGCGGTAACCTTCTTGAACCAGCTCTCGCCTCCCCTCACCAGACCGGCAGCGTAAGCGACGTCATAGCCATCGCAGTAACGGGTGATCATTTCGTGGATCACCTGCACGGGGTGCTGCAAATCCGCGTCGAGAACCACCACCGCATCGCCCGAAGCAAAATCAAGTCCAGCGGTGCACGCGCTCTGGTGTCCGAAATTGCGGGAGAAATGGATAACCTTTATTCGTCGATCCTGCTCGGCCCAAAGCGCGATGTGAGCCAAGGTCGAATCGCTACTCCCATCGTTAACCAAAATGACTTCTGTTTCGCAGAGCACTTCCTCCATAAACTGGTCGAGGGCCCGCCGTAGCAATGGCACCACTTCTTGCTCGTTGTGCATAGGTATAACGAGAGAAAGTTTCGCCGGATACGGGCGCGGCTGCAGAAGGTGAAAAGTTTGCTTTACTTCGGTCATAGTTGGTCAGTACTCAATCGCACACCGCCAGACGGCCATTTAAAACCGTTACGGCACGTAATAAGTCGTCAGGCTTTTTCCCACCCTATCCACCGCATGCTGCCCGGCCAACCAGGGGTAACATTGAGAATGGAGGCGTTCGCGACGCAGTTCAACCACCACCCAACCCGAAGGCTTCGGTCCGTGGCATTCGATGAAATCGGTTGCCGGAAGGTCCAACGATCCGGGCACAAAGTAAGTATCCGCGGCAATGCTGACGTGCTGAATCGAATGCTCACGCAGGTAGCGGGATAGACGTGTAAAGTCCTGCCCCCAATCCAAATCGCCAACCACAATTAAATGCGAAGGGTCGTGCCCACCAAACTCGTTGAAATACGCCAAGTAGTCAGGATGGGACCAAGCCGAAGAAATCGCCAGCCACGCCAATAGCAACAGAGCGGCCGAGCGTGAGAGGAGGCGCTGGCTATGATGTTCCCATAATGTGGTAACTCCAATGGCCGCCAACATAGACATGAACACAAATACTGGGAGCACGTAACGGACGCCACTATCAAGCCGCGCCGGAGTGCTGGCCAGCATGATCATCAGGGCAGCTGCAAGTGGTGCCGCAATCTCCCAATCGCGATCTCGCCAATAACGTCTAACAAGTTCAACGGATCCAACCCCGACAAGGAAGAGCACCGCGATGGGAGTCTTTAAGGCGACCGCAGCAAAAAAGAAATACCACCAGCCACCCTCCTTCACTCGCCCAAAAAGATACGCCTTGGTTCCTTGCGCATTTTGGTTGCGCAACATCCGGATGCCGTCGAAAAACTCCGGTGCTGGTACCGGTAAGCGCGCCGCCGCCTGGTGAACAAGCGCCGTCAGAGACGATGTGGGTCCAAAGCTTTCGCTCGCTACGCGATCCGGAAAATGCGTGACCTGAGCCAAGGAAGTATGGGAAAAACGATAGATCCCCCACAGACTGAGGAAAGCGCACGCCGATACAACCAACAGCGTACGCGCTAGGCGCCGCCACTGCGCCTGTTTTGCAGCCGTATACATCAAGAGGATGGGCAATGCGCAGGCCGGCAAAAATATCACGGTGGATAATTTTGTACTCAACGAGAGACCCGCGGCTGCTCCGAACTGGGCCGCATTACTCGGGTTGGGCTCACGCAGCCACAAGCTAAACCTGTAGAGCGCCCAGCAAAACACGGCGGTAAGAGGCATATCGGTTGTGGCATTTGAAGAATGCGCCAGGATCGTGGGCAGCTGGGTGAAAATGGCTGCGGCAACGAGTGCCACAGAAGGTCCCAACAGCTGCCGCGTCCAGAAAAACACGACCAAAGTAGCGATGAGGAAGTACGGTAAGATCGCAATTCGGCCCAGTATCAAGTTGCGCCAGTAATGCCCGTTCTGGGACAGAATTGGGTAAGTGTCTTCCCAACGACTGGCGCCAATGCCGCGTACACCAGCCAAATATGGACCGAGCGCGACCGAGATGCGCGCCAGCGGCGTATGTTTTGTTTCGAGCGTGTAGGTTCCCTTCTCCCACCACTCGATACCACCGGCAATATGGGAAGGCTCATCGATGGTGTGATTGAAAACGCAATAGGTGGAGATGACCCTGAGACATCCAAGGACAATCAGCAGCGCGAGACTGCAAGTTTGAATCGTGGGGTGGACAAACCAGTTAGGAATGAGAACCGCTCCGCTCTTCGCTGGCCCTGGCGCTGTCGATCGCGGCGCGCTTTCAATTTCACAGATGGGCATCCGTCCCCTTAACTGAACGAGCCTCCGCTGGCGACCTGCTTAGTGAGGGGCAAGGGGACGCTTTGCTCTGCCAGGGCGGGACCGCGAAAAATTCCTAAACGGGCGGAATAAAGATCTTTCGGCAAGCCTTTCATATGCAACATAACCTGATTGACGACATGATTTTCGCGTCGGATCTCTAGTTTCATGCCGGAAGGCAGACCGGAGATGGCAAAGGTCTCGTCGGCAACCCGCTCCAATGTGAAAGCCGGGCGTCCTTCAATCAAAACCGTCAGTTTGCCTTCGATCAATCGCACCGCAGCATCCGCTCCTTTGGCCAGTGACGTTAAGGGCTTGCCGATAACGAACATAGGCATGAACTCGCCGGGAATGCGGAAGTCGCAGGTGAAGCGCCGTAGTTCCGCCTCCGAGGCTGGCAGCGGCTCGCTGGTCGTCGATATTCCTTCGGCACGTCGTCGCTCAACGAACTCGGGGGGAAATAAGCTCAGGACAAAGTCATTAATTTGCACATCCATGACCAGGTGAACGCGTACGATCGGACTGTCGTTCTTGACGGAGTGCACTTTCGAGAAATCTCCGTACCACAACTCACCGGCATTCCAGTGCATGCGTTGGGCATCAATGATGAACGCCACCTCCGGGTGGGTAATGATGGGGATGTGCAGTCGCAGTAAGCCGAACTGAAAGCTGGTATGAAAATCGAAGTGATCTTTGATATGACCACCTGGAGGGAGAAACAAAATTCGTACCACCTCTTTGGGGCAGTTGAGCTCACTGAGGATCTGTCTCATATACGGCGCCCGCTTCAACTCCTCGGTCTCCTGGTAATGGTCGGTACCCGCGGCGCTAGGGAACACGGACTGTTTGCCCGCCATTGAGTGCAGCGCAATGCCCGTCCATTCCCCCTTGTGGTAAGGACCGGGCTGGGCAGCGCGTCGTACCTCGCGCAAGGACTGCAAATCGCGCTGTAGCAAGTCGACGTCGTAGTTGCGAGGCAAACGCACCGCTACCGGGTCAGAGAATGAGTTTGGGGTCATAAACCTCCTCGGCGACCTACTGGGGGGGAAGAATTGTGTGTCAGCATACCTTCTGAGTTCCCTCCGGCAAACCAAATAGTTGCAAATCTATGCACGTGCGATACAGCACTGTAGAGTGCGTTACTACCTATCCCTTTATTTTGAGTAAGATCCTGCATGGACTGCTTGTAGGTGAGTGTGCAATCTAAGTGCCAACAACGTCTCTGAAAGCTCTTCATTCCAGCCGCGCAAATACTTGCAAACCACTAAGGGCGCGTTACACTCACATCAGGCTAGTGGGCGTGCATACGCCGTATCCGCGGGTGTAATTTGGCATGAAACTTGCTTCATCCCCCTATATCTCATGATCGAGTCGGCTACTCCGTTGCAATTGCCCGACGCGCAGAACCGCGTATTTCAGGTCGCTTCCACCTTCACAGCGCGGCCGTTGGCGGGCAGCTTACAGCCGTTCTTGGTTAGCGCTGGGGTAGCCGACGCGGTCGAATTCGTCGAGTATGGACAAGTCTCGGAGTACATGCTGGGACCGCAATCAGAGGCCGCCAACGTTCCCGGAACTCTGGTTCTGATTCGCCTCGAAGATTGGCTTCGCTTTGAACTTAAGGCCCAGCTTCCAAGTACAGGGCCCGAGCTCTCCCAGAAAGCGCGGCAGGCGCTCACTGTCCATGTAGACGCATTCCACAAACAGATCGGCAGCCTTGCGCAACGTGGAAAACCGGTCTGGCTGTTGGTGTGTCCATCCGACGGCTGGATCGCAGAGACCTATAGGCTTCGCCCTTTGCTGAGAACCTACGCCAACCTGCTCCTAGCACGACTGCGGAGCACGCCAACAGTCATGGTCTTGAACTGGCCAAGTTCGTTCCCGAGCGCCGAACTCCACGATCGCAATGCCGATCGGCTCGGGCAGATCCCTTATACCTCGGATGGCTTTGCGCAGCTCGGCCAGTTCCTGGGTGCGGAGATTGAAACCGGACTCGCGAGCCGCACCCCGAATTCGGTGAATGAGTCTGCTGACGGGAAACAGGACTTCGCGAAATTTCTCGGCGGTCTAGCCGTTCGGGTGCGCATGTCGCGTCCCGAGCCTGGAGATGGCGCTCACTTAGACCGCATTCTGCGCACGGCTGCAGCCTTCTCGCTTACGGGCGAGAAACGCGACCTGAGCGATGCGGAGGTGGATCGCCTGCTCCACTCGAATGGCTGCTATCTAATTTCAGTTTCCGACCGGCTCTCCAACTACGGCCCATCCGGGGTCGTGGCATTCGATCACGACCGGGATTCGCTGCTAGTCGAAGCACTGGCCTTAAGCTGCCCAGTTTTGGGCAAGCAAGTAGAGTACGCGGTGATCTCAGGGTTGGCGGAGATCGTTCGCCGCAAAGGTTGTTCTCTTCTTGTTTTCGCCTACAAAGCCAGTGGTCGCAACCAGATCATGCTGAGGTTTTTGCAGTCCTTGGCCGGTCCAGCCTCGGAGATAGGCTTCTGCTTGCAGGCCGTAGAAGCTGACGAGCAAATCCGCAAGGTTGCGATTGCGCCGGGGGCATGGACTTTAGAGTTGGGCAAGTAATCTTTTCGAATGTCTAGCCGGAACATAAAATCGGCCTGCGCGAGTTGCGCGATTTCTGGATTCGATTCCGTTGCCGAGTCCTCGACGTGATGGAAAGAATCTGGACCGAAGCATAAAGCAGTTGGAGGCATTGTTATGAACACCTCGTCGTCACCCCTTAGCGTAACTTTTTACTTTGAGACCTCCCGTGCCGTGGGCACGCCAGAGGAAATCTTAACTCGCATGTGCCATGAACAGACAACGACGGGGTATGACACTTTGGTTGGCCGCGCAGCCGCACCCCGCTTGGCACCTTTCCAAGCGACGGTCCAACGAATCCGGCTGCTGCCTTCAGGCGGCGACATTGATTGCGGATACGCCGAAGTGGATTTTCCCTGGCAATCTATGAGCCACACGGGAAATGCCCTGGAAGATGCTCTAACCTTCGTCATGGGCGAATCCAGTCACGTTAAGGGCATGCTGAAGCTTCGCATGGTCGACTTGGGTTTTCCTGCCGATATGCTGCGAACGCTTCCCGGCCCTCGTCATGGAGTTCCAGGGGTGCGCCGGATTCTGGGCGTTCAACATCGCCCCCTGCTCATGGGTCCTATGCGCCCTGAGGTCGGCCTGGCTCCTGAAGAGTACGCCCGAATCACCTACGAGGCTCTGGTCGCCGGTGGCGACATCGTTAAGGATGACGAGTTGCTGGTTGATCCTCCCTACTGTCCCATCCAGGAGCGGGCAACGCTTTGCGCCCGGGCGGCACGGGAAGCGGAGCAAAAGACGGGAGAGCGCAAGATGTGGATCCTGCATCTGGGCTGCGACATCAGCCGCTTCGATGAGTTCTTCCGCATCGGAGAAGCCGCCAAAATAGACGGTTATATGGTGCAACCGCGGCTCACGCCCAGCCTGCTAACCTTCGTGCGCAGCCGAACCGAGCTCCCAATCATCGCTCATTATTCGATGCTGACGCTGTTCACCCGTTACGCGCACGTCGGGATTGAATTACCCTTGATGCTCAAGCTGTTTCGTCTCTCTGGAGCGGACATATTGACATTCCCTCGGCCAAATTCCCGATTCGACGTGGCCACGGAGGAATTCGTAGCCAACTTGAAGGCCGCCGTCGATCCACTCGGGCCCATTCGCCCGGCCTTCCCATTTCCCACGGGCGGCAATCGTGCCGAGGATGCCGGGCAGTGCTTCTCCGTGCTGGGTAATTTTGATTATGGGTTCGTTGCCGGTTCAGCCATGTTTGAAGAAGCTGGCGGAATTGGCGTCGGGGCAAAGCGGTTACGTGAGGCCCTAGAGTTGTTATCGACAACTCACGCGCCCCATGCCACCACCGACCTATCGCCTAGCCATCAGGCAGTTCAGAACGGGGGGCCGATGACGGTCGAAGAGCTGTATGCCACACTTGCCCCGCTCGCCGAACAGGTGCTCCATATTGCCAAGTTCGACCACGCGACAACCATGATATCCGCGGCTGAATGGGATTCCCTCCGGCATATTCAGTTGCTTGGTGCAATTGAAAGAAAGTTCGATATCAAAATCAGCGCCGACGACTCCTTCCGGCTCTGCTCCGCAGACAAACTGATCCACTATGTGCATGCCCGACTGCAGGAGAAGGCCCGGGCCACCCACGCATAACGCGTGTACATTCCGAGAGAACCGAGGCCGATTGAGAGCCCGGCTTATGCTTCGAATCGTGCTCAGCAATGGCCAAACCTGACCAGCACATCATCGGACCATGACTGTAGAAGAGCTATACGCAGAAGTTTCCCCTATCGCCACCCGAATTTTGCAGATTGCACAGTTCGACTCCCGGGTGAGT
>JAFAPG010000546.1 GCA_019247235.1 Acidobacteriota bacterium | reverse complement strand
GACCACCCAGATTGCCGAGACCATCCAAAAGGTTATCCAGCCTCAGGGTGTCGGCGTCGTGATCGAAGCCCGCCATCTTTGCATGATGATGCGGGGGGTCGAGAAACAGCATTCGGCTGCGGTAACCTCATCGATGTTAGGTTGTTTTCGTGACGAGCAGGAGACGCGCACGGAGTTCTTGTCTCTTATCCGGCAACGCTCGAACGGGATTTGATGGCGCTGGCAAGACTGCTTCCTGTGATCCAATACCCCACCGCGCTTGAACCGAGAGCGAGAGCCGGGAAGCCTTACGCTACGCCCTGAGCGGCCAAGGCAGCTGCCTGAGCTAGTCTCTCAACACTTGGCTCTGGTAGTAGATTCAGCTTGCGTTCATAGCCAACATCGAGTAACTTTTCTGCACTCGGTCCCTGTATGGAATTGGGGCACCTGGAGCAAACATGCGGCTCCGATCTGTACCGGCTTTCCTTCTCTCCTTAGCTTTAACTGGTTCTTATGCATCTTCCCAAACCACGCCCATTTCTGAAGCAACCGCCCCTGTGCTCGCGGCGGAGCGAGAGTCAGTGCCAGAGCTTGTTCACGGTTATCATGACGGCAGCATCCGTGACATCGACGCGATTGGCACAAGAAACGTAGGCTGCGGTCGTGGGCTGGGGAATTGGTACAGCTTGGAGCGCCAGATTTCTATGGGCCGGGACTATTCTGCTCAGGTGGAATCCACTTCCAAGATGATCCGCGACCCTCAGATCACAGAGTACGTGAACCGAATCGGGCAAAACATAGTACACAACTCCGATTCTCAGGTGCCGTTTGTCATTAAGGTCATCGATTCTGAGGATATCAACGCCTTCGCTCTGCCCGGAGGATTCTTCTACATGGATGCGGGTCTGATTCTGGCTGCCGATAGTGAAGCGGAACTAGCTGGGGTCATGGCTCATGAAATTGCGCATGTGGCAGCTTGTCATGCAGCACGCGGCCATACCCGAGGCCAGCTGATGAATTTGGTCTCCATTCCTTTGATGATGGTGGGCGGACCGATCGGCTATGTGGCTTATGAGAGCATGAGTGTGGCCATGCCGTTGACCTATCTAAAGTTTTCCCGCAGGTTCGAGACCGAAGCCGACTATCTAGGCGTACAGTACATGTACAAAGCCGGATATGACCCGCAAGCGCTGACCGCCTTCTTCGAAAAGCTGAGAACTTTGGAGAACCACAAACAGAGCGCGATCGCCAAAGCTTTTCGCACCCATCCTCAGACTCCGGAACGGATCGAGCGCACTCAAGCTGAGATCAAAACGTTGCTGCCTGCGCAGCCCCAGTACACCGTCGACACCTCCGACTTTCAGGAAGTAAAAGCCAGATTGAATCAAATACAGAATCGGATGCGCTTGCGCAGCGGGGAACCGGGCCGCCCGGCACTGCGCCGAAGGTCCCATTCCAGTCCCGATGGCTCACAACCCGATTGATGGCGTCGAGGGAACAATCGGCCACGCCTCAAACCTAGCTATTTGAGGATTTTTTTGGCAGATGACCTTCCGCCAAGCTCTTGATCAGCTCCCAATCAGCTTCTAGAAAGTCATAGGTGGGCAGTTGAGCCGGCCGCGCCCAAGCGATTTGTTGGAAGATGCGATTCTCCAGCTCTCCGCTATAGACCCTCACGTCAAAGAAACGCAGCTCGACCGAGGTGCCATTCGGATATTGATAGTGGATGCGCGCGACTTCGTCGCCAATCAAAGCCTGAATACCGAGTTCTTCCTCCAGTTCGCGTCTCAAAGCGTCGCGCGGTTGCTCGCCCTCCTCGATCTTCCCTCCGGGAAACTCCCATTTGTGAGGCATCGGCTGATGGCGCGTGCGCTGGCAGATGAGAATCTGGCCGTCTTGCCAGATCAGAGCGGCGACTACCCGTTTCATAAGTGCGATCCGTTACCCAGGAGAAAGTCCCGATCCCTTTGCCATTCGCCGTTGATTATCGGGCAGGGCCGATCCATCGTAATCCGGGCGGCTGTGGAAAATTCGCGGGGTGAATGGCGGCGGCCAAGGCCTCGAGTCCACACAACAGGGTAGGCGCAGGGGTGTTCAGGTATTCGTCGGGCACCGAGTAAATGCGCCGGGTGAGCGCCGCCGGCAGCTTCTCCCATTTCCGGGCTCGCAGGATCTTTTCCAGGGGGACCCGATTCCCGGCACCGCACCAGGCCGTAACCCATACCTCGGGCATCGCTTCTTCGACCTCAGCCGAGGTGACCGGCCGCCCCGGCTGGGTGACGAACTCCCCGCCGGCGGCCTCGACCAGCTCGGCAACCCAGGGCTGAGAGGCGATCAATGGCTTGCCCCAT
>JAFAPG010000099.1 GCA_019247235.1 Acidobacteriota bacterium | reverse complement strand
TCGACAATGGTGGCAGAGCTTTCTGAAAGACTCCGGAGGAACCGGCTTTTGGCATGAGACTTATTTTCGCCGCGGTGGAATCGAAGCCATTTACGATGATGTCGGGCAGCCCATCGGATTAATGGGGTTTGCGCCAGTCGTTGCTGCCCGTGGTCCTATGTTTGGCGCCGCGTCCAGAGTGGAAAAGCAGTTCACCGCAGAACCTGTCTTGTCTGAAAAGGACCTCTATGGTGACCTCGAATGACTTAGCTTTGCTAGTCGATATCAGCAACGGACCGCAGATGCAATAGTTTCCTAACGTGGCGAGTTCCGGGCTTTGGGGATGTCAGTCAGGACCCAGGGAGAGAACTATATGGCAAAGGCGAAGGAGTTTACCGTAACAATTGCAGATAAGCCTGGGGCATTGGGCAAATGCTTTCTCGCCCTAGCCGAACGCGGGGTTAACGTATTGGCATTTCAGTCTTATGTAGAGGACCGCGAAAGCCTGGTACGGTTTTTGGCCAATGATAGGGCCGGCGCCGAGGCGGTGCTCGGCGGGATGCGGATGATCTTCGAGGAGACGGAGGTCGCGGTCGTCAATCTGCTAAACCGTCCGGGCGCCTTGGGCCGGGCAGCCGCTCGTTTGGGCGAGGCGCACATCAACATTGACTACAGCTATTGCGGAACGGGACCAGGGGCTCATCCGGCACTGCTGGTCTTTGGAGTGGATAACGTGAGCAAGGCGGCGACGCTGCTGGATGAGCTCGCCGCGCAAGAGCAGACAGAATCAGGCGGCTCCGCAACGTCCGGCGTCACCGCCCAACCCTCTGCCCAATAGCCCAGCGGTTATCTCAACCATGGAAAAGATGTCGTCGCAGGCTGGAAATTCGCCGGCCCAATTAGTTGCACGCGTCAACGCGGCCGCTAAAGAACTCGCGCTCCATTCGATTGCGGCTAAGTGACCGTGCTATAGAAAAGTGTTCACGGGCCGCCATCAAGCGACCGCAAAGCAGCTCAAACTCGCCGAATGCGGCTTGATAGAACGGATATTTACCCAGGCGCTCCCAATCGGCGATGGCGCGGAGCGCTTCGAGCCCACGTTCCGGACCGAGCCGTTGACCTAGGGCAATCGCGCGATTCAGCTCAACCACTGGTGAAGGACGGAGCTTCAGTAGCGTGTCATAAAGCGACACGATCTCATCCCAGTTTGTCTCTTCTGTACTCGGAGCTGTGGCATGAATTGACGCAATAGCAGCTTCGAGGTGGTATTCACTGAGGCTTGAGCCCTTGGCGGAAAGCTCCAGCATCTGCAAGCCCTCTTTTATTAATGGCTGATCCCACCGCGACCGATCTTGCTCGAACAAAGAGTTCAACTTGCCTGAAGCATCCAGACGTGCAGGGAGGCGCGCTTTATCCAGGCACATAAGCGCGCAAAGCGCATAGGAACTAGGCGTGGCTCCTAACGGGTGCTCAAGAAGTAGGCCTAAAAGGCGCATGGCCTCCTGGCAGAGCTCCGCGCGAACGACAAACTCGGCGGATGCACCGTGATACCCCTCGTTGAACAGCAGATAGAGCGCTCGCTGAACGGCCGACAGTCGCGCCGAGAAATCCCTAGGAACTTGCGTGTCGAACAGCTTCTTGCAGCCGGCAAGAACTTTCTTAGCCCTAGGAATTCGCTTCTCCACGGCCGTATAGGTGGTAACGAAAGCGTTTGCGACTTCGTCGATGCTGAATGCACACAAGATATGCAAGATGAGCATGACCTGCGCTTCTTCCTGTAGCCGCGGATGGCAGCAGGAGAACATCATCCTGAGCTGATCATCTTCAATTGCAGCCTCTCTGAACATTTCTTCTATCTCAGAGGCAAGAGTCCATTCACTCTCGAGATACCTACTCAATTCGGGCTCGTAAGTGCGAGAGGTTCGTTCACGACGAACGACATCAAGAGCACGATTCTTAGCCACGGTCATCAGCCAGGCGGATGGGTTTTCGGGTACTCCGCGGAATGCCCAGAGCTCCAGCGCCCGACAGAAGGCGTCCTGAACTACGTCTTCTGCGAGCGCCAAGTTCTGGAGTCCAAAGATCCGGGTGAGCACTGCAACCATCCGGCCGGCTTCATGCCTAAAAAGATGGTCTGTAAGTTCCATCTACATGTTGAGGATCTGAATCGGGCGTACTTCGACCGAGCCACCGACCTCAAGAATCGGACAGTTCTCGGAGAGCTCCACAGCTTGATCCAAATCACGAGCCCGAATCAGAGTAAAGCCACCCACAACATCCTTGGCCTCAGCAAAGGGACCATCGGTAATGCTTTTCTGTTTTCCTTGAACCACCTTCCCTACATTCTCCAATGGATGGCCTATGTCTTTCAGGCAGCCCTTTTCTCCAAGCTCCTTGAACCAGAGCCGCCATTTTTCCATGGTTTTCTGCATTTGCTCGGGGGAAGCCGTTGTGTCCCGCCCGCGGTATAGAAATGTAAAGTCGCTCATTGAAGTTCCTCCTAAGAAGTTTTCCTTCCGCACTATGAACGATTGAGAGGAAGGCATCCGGACATGTTTTTGAGATTACGGTTTGTCGCGTTTGACAAACTCGGAGGCCTCTTTGGCAAGCTTGACCCAATTTGCGCCCTCAGCCTTGACGGCCAGCCACTCCTTCATCGCTTTACCAGGACGTGGTTCAAACCGTTCGCCTATGCCTAAGGCAATCAGTTGGTTCACGCGGTCCTTTGAGAGTTTCACGACGAACTGGTTCTTCGAAGATATCATTGCAAAGATCTTACCTTGAATCTTGAGCGCTCCGGCCCCGAAGCCCTTTCCCTCGCCCCGTCTGACATCAGGATCTTGCAACAAAATCTGAGCAACACGAGCGAATTTCCGTTCTGTGGTCATTGCTTTTATTATCGTTGTATTAGACGTTCGCCAAGGCAATAAAGGCACAGTTTTACTCCACATTTCTTCTCTTCAAGATGCGGCGCAAACACCAGCATGTGCGCTGATGACCGGCAGAGAAACATTGAGCTCAGTGCACAACCCTCGATCGATTAACAATAATCAGGTGTCCCTCTTCGACGCCGGCTTTTGGTTCGGTGGTCGCTGAGGGCGAAACCCGCGGAAACTGTAACAATATTGCGGCACGCCGCAAAGATGAAACTAGAGCGGTACTCACTCAGTTCCTCTATTGACTGCGAATGCGCATCTCTCTTGGTCCTTCCGAGGACGCATTGTGCCAATCTACTTTCGGTCATCTGCGGCCTGGCAAAGGGAATTGCTTCCAATAGACCCCGAAACGCCTCCTTTTGTGGGAATACAAGAAAGTGGAGCATTTCGGCGCCCGGGCGTGTTCCCCCCTCGGGGGGCTTCCTTCTCAGGATCAAATGCTGCAAAATGTTCTGCATGAACTTGCATTGGCGGAGTGTGTGTCTCCCAGTATTCTTCGCGGTGGCGATTCCGATCTGCGCACAGGCGCCTCCGCCCGCCTCAGTTAGCGAGCGGCCGACTCCTCCGACCCGAGATCCTCACAGTGCCGGTTTCGTAACCGCTACGGAGTTGCCGGACCGCGCCCTCCCCGCGGCCAATGTCGATGGGAATTTTATTTTGGGACCTACTCACGATGCGGCTGCCGACATTGCCGCGCCAGTTCAAGGAAACTACGAATTACACAACGGAAGTACGGTCGAGTTCACGATGAGCTCGTCCGAAAGCAGGATCTATCCCGGCATTGCACGAGATCCGAATACCTTTGGCATACCAGATGCCGCGGATCCGGCCAAGCTGGTTGTGACTACCAGCCATCCGGCTCCATACACCAGGAAAGTGAGCGTCTACGTCCCGAAACAGTACGCGGCGGGCAGCATCGCACCTTTTATCGTGGGGGCCGATGGGCCGGACCGGCTACTGTTCTCCGCGCTTGACAGCTTGATCGCCGAGCGAAAAATTCCCGTGATGATTGGTATCTCGATTGGCAACGGAGGCGGTGACGCGCAGGGCAGCGAACGTGGCCTTGAGTACGACACTATGTCCGGAAGGTATGCCGAGTTTGTGGAGA
>JAFAPG010000864.1 GCA_019247235.1 Acidobacteriota bacterium | reverse complement strand
TTCCCAGGTTCAGCCTCGATCTGGCTGACGCGCTCCTCGATACGCTTGCGGAATTGCTCGGTCTTCGCCCGAAGCTCGTCATCGGAGAGCTTTTCAATTTCTTTCTCGAGGGCATTGATGCGAGCGACACGCGGCATTAGGCGCTTAATTTCCCGCTCGTTCTTGGTCCCAAAGATCTTGCCTAACAACGTGTTGATCAAATCTGGAGTTCCTTTTAAGGGGCCTACGCCCACTCTGTTTTTAAAAGCCTAGCATATTAGATGCTACCGGGTAGCGTAAGTCGCTGGCTGGGAACAAACCCTCGGGGATGGTCCGAATCCCTACCGGGGGGTCAAAGCCTGGTTGCTTCGTGTATATTTGCCCGCAACCGATGGCCACTTTTTTGGATCGCTTTCTTGCTTGCGCTGAACGCTGGCCAAGCAACGTCGCGGTCGAGCTGCAAAGACCGGACCAGGTCGAGAGCTATTCCTATGCCGAGCTCCGCCGCATGGCAGAGGCAGTCGCAGCCTGGTTGCTTGAGCGAGGAATGCCGTGCGGAGCCTGCGTCGCCATTCTGGCAGACAATCACCCTCGCTGGGTGGTTGCTTATCTGGGCATTATCGCCGCCGGCGGCACCGCGGTGCCCCTCGATACCAACTACCATGCCCAGCAAGTCGCAAAACTCGTTGCCGACAGCCAAAGTTGGCTACTAATCTCGGACCAGCAACACCTTGAGATTGCTGAAGAAGCGGTACGCGGGAGCCGGGCTTCGATCCTACTAACTCAGCTAACGCCTGGAGCAATCGACGAACAGCCGGAAGGGTCGGGAGAACGGACTCAGCAGCGACGCTATGTGGATTTTGACCAGCTCTTTCTTCGCCCGTCGCACGAGTTTCGACCCGTTCCCCGCGCGCCCGACGACCTTGTCTCTCTTCTATACACGTCTGGCACGACGGCTGACCCGAAGGGGGTGATGCTCACGCATGCCAATCTTTTGGCAGAGGCCGAGGCCATGTTGGCCTGGGCTCATATCGGTCCAGAGGACACCATCCTGGGTGTATTGCCGCTTTTTCACGTCCTCTCGCAAATGGCCAACTTGTTGCTGCCGCTGGTTGCGGGAGCGCGCGCGGTTTTCCTCTCCACTCTCAATACATCCGAGCTTTTGCGCGCACTCGAGGCACGTCGAGTCACCGCTTTCGCGGTTGTACCGCAATTCTTTTATCTCATTCACGAGCGAATCTTTAAAGAACTGGGCGCAAAGGGCAGAGCGGTACGAACTCTTTACCCTTTGCTAATGCGCTTCAATCGAGGCAGTAGACGTTTTGGACTCAATCTCGGACGAGTGCTGTTTCGACCGGTGCACCATCTATTTGGCCGTCATATGCGTTATCTGGTCACCGCGGGCTCACGCTTTGATCCTAAGATAGCCGAGGATTTTTACATGTTTGGTATCGACATTCTTCAAGCGTACGGGCTCACCGAAAGCTCTGGCGGAGCCTTTGCCAATCCGCCAGGCGAGAGTGTCATCGGCTCGGTGGGCAAGGCTCTGAAAGGAGTCGAGGCGAAGATAGTCAAGGCGAAGATAGTCGATGCTCCGGCTACCCTGGATCCCGGGCCGGAAACCGGGGAAATCCTGCTGCGCGGGCCAATTGTTATGAAAGGCTACTGGAACCGGCCAGATGCGACTGCCGAGGCACTCAACGATGGTTGGCTAGCGACGGGAGATCTCGGATATTTCGACAAGCAGGGGAACCTATTCATCACCGGACGCAAGAAGGAGGTAATCATCCTGGGGAACGGGAAGAATATCTACCCGGAGGAGATAGAAGCCCATTATCTGGCCTCCCCGTTTATTCAGGAGATCTGTGTCGTGGGAGTTGAAGATGGCGGCGGAAGCGATCGACTGCACGCCGTTATTGTGCCCAGTTTTGACGCGCTCAGAGAGCGTAAAGTGGTGAACGCCAAAGAAGTGATCCGCTTCGATGTAGAAAGTCTGTCGGCCAAGCTGCCTTCCACCAAGCGGATCGCAAGCTACGAGATTTGGCAACAAGGGCTGCCCCGCACCAGCACTCGCAAATTGAAGCGCTTTGCAATCGAGCAGCAAGTGCGCGCCAACAACACTACCGGGGGAGAAGAAAGACCGGACCCAGCCAAACCCTATACCGAAGACGAAAAGACGTGGCTCGCTCAAGAGTCGGTGCAGCGCGCGCTAAAGATTATTGCTACATATTCAGCACGTCCCAGACCGATCCACCCGAGCGACAACCTCGAACTTGATCTAGGACTCGACTCGATGCGCCGGGTTGAACTGCTGGTGGCTCTTGAACAAGAATTGGGTCTTCATATTGAGGAATCCCGAGCCTCCGACCTCTACACGGTTCGCGATCTCCTAGATGCGGCGCGCGAGGCGAATCCGCCGGAAAAACAATCCGTGATCAGACAATTAGCAGGCTGGGGTGCGGTGCTCGAGGAGCAGCCTCTAGATCCCCAGGTGTTTTGGATCACCAAACCTCGGCCGATTCTTGATCGCGTTCTCTTGGTCTTCATACGTCTCATCAAATTTGCCTGGCGTAGTGTGTCGCGTCTCGAAGTTGACGGCATCGAGAATATCCCTCGACAGGGCGCGTTTTTGCTGTGTTCGAACCATCAGAGCTTCCTGGATCCATTTCCTTTGCTGGCCGTGCTGCCATTTTGGGCGCTGAAAAGGATGTTCGCAGTGGGCACGAGCGAAATCTTCGGCGCGGGTGTGATGCGACAGTTCGCCCGCCTGATGCGGACCGTAGTGGTTGATCCGGACGCAAATCTGATTCCCGCTATGCGCGCCGGGGCCTTTGGTCTGCGGCAGCAGATGGCTTTGCTGATGTATCCGGAAGGGGAACGCACGATTGATGGCACTCCCAAGATATTTAAAAAAGGCGCGGCAATTCTCGCCATTCATCTTCAGGTTCCTATCGTCCCTGTTGCCATTGACGGCTTTTATGAAGCCTGGCCCCGAGGCAAGAGATTCCAGAGATTTGCTCCCTTAAAGATTAGAATCGGCGAAGCAATGCTCCCACCCCCAGCCTCGCAAGCAGGGGAGGCAGGGTATGCGCAATTGACCGCCGAGCTTAAGGACAGAATTTTCACCATGTGGAACCAGTTACACAGCCCAAGAACATCGCCGATCCCGTGAAGGCAGGCTCAAACAAGACGGTTTCGAGCAGTAACAGGAATAGCGAAGGGCAGGTCTTCAGTTTTACGATTTCGAGCGGCTTACCCTCTACGCCAAGACCACAGATTGTAGGAATAAAGAGCAATGCAAAACAGATTTGCTGGCACGAAGCCAAACTGCGCGGTTCGTAACCCAACCACGCAGATGACGATGCTGTTCACACCGGCAACCAGCCATCCTTGCCATAGATTTCTTCCCACCAATACCGTAGATAAGATGGTGAGAATACAAGAGATGTAATCGAGCCGTAAGATCACGATGAGCTACCCATTAAAGCGAATGCGTTTCTAATCCATACTGTGCAACTGTGATTCCAGCCTTGGATCCAGTGCCGAGGCCGCGAGGGAGGGTGCGCTCTGGTTGATTCCATTCTCAACCATTGTTGCTCGGAGCGCCATGATTTTCGAGCTCGGCAATTGACCAAGTGGATTACGAAAGTGACGGGGCCACTCGTACACCGAAGGCGGAGATCCAGAGAGTTTCTCCCCCGGAGAACAACCGTGTGATCTTGCCGCGCACACGCCATGGGAAAAAGCTCGCGACCGCCTTTGTTCTCTCGGCAACGCTTCGACATCGAACTCAATGCCGGAGCGGCGCTTTCGGTATCCGGAGTTGGCGGAGTAGTATCCGTCAGCGTCATGCGAAATCTGACGTTAGCACCGAGCTCTGGGCATCGGTGACAGCGGTGATGCTGAACCTCAAAGGTAAGGCTTGTACCTTCGAAATGAGCGAAGTCCAAGGGCTCGACGTACTGGCCGGGTCAAATGCCAAGTTGCACCGACACTACCCCGCGTCTGCAAATAAGAATCGACCTCACCACGTATTGCAGCCGGCGGTCTGTTCAATGGTGAGCTCAATTCCAGGTTGGTCGCTCAGTTTTCCGTCCCAGGTTCCAGCAAAAGGCCATGCTGGCGCTTGGCCGTAGACTGTGACTCCGCTAGGAGTTGCGCAAACTAAAAAGGCCAACCCAAGTAGACAAGTAGACACACTCCAGTGACTGCTTCATCCAGTGTGGTCCCTCAATTT
>JAFAPG010000876.1 GCA_019247235.1 Acidobacteriota bacterium | reverse complement strand
TCAGCTGTTCATGAGCAAGCTCCTCGACTGACCAACTGGGAATAAGCACGGCGGGATGCAAAAAACCGATAGCAGTCGGTACCCGAACCTGGTCAGACACGCACAGCCTGACCCTTCGTCCGGGGTTGAACTCACGCATGATTTGATTCAGATCAGCTCGCCCAAGGGGCCGCGCTTCTCGCCCCAGTTGTCGCACATGCCACAAAGAAGTGGCCACTCGTAAAAGCAGCAAACTGGAAATGAGGCTCCAGCCGATCAAGGCACCCACCGCCCAGCTCGAAGCCAAGGTCAAACCGTGACCGGGATGCTGCGTGGGTATTGCCGTAGGGCTCAAGCCGAACGGCAAACAGATCACCGCAATCAGTATTAAGAACCAGACAAAGAAACGCAGAAGGGAGTTGCGAACTGCAAATAGGCGTAAGACCAACCAGGTGGCAGCGGTCAGCAGTAGGCCGGCGACCAAGGTATTGGCCCACTGGGTTGCCGAGGTTACGGCCAAGCTCTCCATATGGAGCACATTCATCGGCCCACGCTCCGCTCGACCATCTCTCGAAGCCGCCGTACTTCCTCGTCATCAATCTCGTCATCTTCAAGCAGATTGAGAAGCAAGGCTTTATGCGAGTTTCGAAAGAAGCGACTCACCAAATAACGAATTTCAGAACGCCTGGCGTCCTCGCGATCGATCAACGCCTCATACACATGCGCCCGACCATCCTTCACATGCCCAAGGTAGCCTTTTCGTTCGAGGATACGAACCGTGGTCAGCACGGTGTTATATGCGAGCGCAGGCTCCTCGGCTAATCCATTCAGAACCTGCTGGACCGTGCTTGGCCCCTTCTGCCACATCACATTCATGATGCGCAACTCGGCTTCCGTCAAAGTTGGAGACTGCTTTCGCGGCACCTCAGAATCCCTTCGTATAACTTCGGGAATGGTAACTAATAATTTAGTTGCTTCTCCAAGGCGAAATGGTTGCTCACTCTAAACCATTGACAGAGCGCCCGTTGTAGAAGCTACTTGCTCGAGAATCACGGCAAGGTCGCGGCCTATGGCGGAATCCGAAGGAGAGAGCCACTTAAAGTAAAAGATGATGAATTCGAGCTTCTACGCGGTAATCTAAGCTTTCAGGCGAGATAAAAAGTCTCCTCGCCCCCCGGGTTGAGTTGACTCTGAAAAGGCTGGTGTAGGAAAGACCAAATCCGATGGGAAATAGTGGCTTGATCTGGTTCTTTTCGTAGCCTCGAGATCCGACGAACACACCTTCCTGGTAGACGATTCGGTCGCTTCCTGTTTGAGGGTAATAATGGTCATGCGTCGGATTATCTTCCGGGCGACGTTCAAAGACGGGCAGGTGACCGGAAGGTTTCGTCTCTCCAAAATCTAGGCGAGCGCCCGGCCCCCCTCCTGCCCTGGATACTAGGCTTCGATCAACGACGGCACTCGATCGACCAAGCGCCGCATCGACGGCTCCTCCCGAGGCTACGACGACCACCGTATATTTGTTGATGGCGGATATTTCTCCGATCAACTCGTCTTGGCCTGGAGGCAGAGAGAAGGTGCGATCCCAGCCTTCAGATTCGCTCTGGGGGTTAAACCCTATGGCGAGGAGCACAAGAACCTTCAAGTGGTGCTGAGCGCGCAGGTCATAGACGGCATTCCGGCCGCTCGAATCGTGACCGCGTATTTTTGCAATTGCGGAGGTCGGCCGGAGCGCTCAACCATCCCTCACACCGTCCCGGGCACACTGTCCCTGCTTCCTTCCGCCTTCCTTTACAATCTCCGCTGTGAAACTCTCTGCCCTAAGCAATGCGCTCGGCACCCACCTCGAAAATGGCTCCCCCGATATCGAAATCACCGGCGTGGCCGGTATCGAGGCGGCGGGACCAGGACAGTTGACATTCCTGGCCAATACCAAGTATTCCCGCCTGGCACGTAGCACTCGAGCATCCGCCGTGATTGTGGCCGAGAACTTTCCCCCGCTCGATGCCCCTATGTTGCGAAGCAAGAACCCGTATCTGGCCTTCGCCCGTGCACTTGAATTGTTTTATCAACCTCCGCGCTATGCACCCGCCGTCCACCCCACGGCAGTGATTCATGCCTCCGCTAGACTGGGCCCTGGCGCCCACGTGGGTCCCTATGTAGTCATTCAGGAAGATGTCCAGATGGGTGCCAATGCCGTATTGCTGGCCCATGCGGTGGTCTACCGCGGAGCCAAAATTGGGGAAAATTTCTTCGCGCACGCTCATGCCATCGTACGCGAGTTCTGCCAGATCGGCAGCAACGTGGTGTTACAAAACGGGGTGGCCGTCGGAGGCGATGGATTTGGATTCGCCAAAGACGATCGCGGCCAATGGCGCAAGATTGTGCAATCCGGCCCCGCGGTGATCGAGGATGATGTTGAGATTCAAGCAAATGCCTGCATCGATCGGGCCAGTGTCGGGGAAACACGCATCGCGCGTGGCACAAAAATCGATAACCTTACTCAGGTTGGACATGGATCCAGAGTAGGCGAAGCCACGTTGCTGTGCGCACAGGTCGGACTGGCAGGGTCGACCGAAGTTGGTAACCACGTCATCCTAGCCGGTCAGGTGGGCGTCGCCGGTCACTGCAAAATAGGCGACGGGGTCATTGCGACCGCCCAGAGTGGAATTCCCAGTGACGTGCCGCCCGGTGCGGTGGTGAGCGGTTATCCGGCCATTGACAACAAACTGTGGCTGAGGTGCGTTGCCCTATTCGCCCGCTTACCGGAGATAACCAGATGGTTGAGCAAAACAGCTCGACTGAATCCACAAGCCAAGCGCGGCCTATGATGCAGACTCACGAGAATCGGTGGCTGTCCCGATCACCGTGGTCTTTATCGCAGAATCGGTTAGTCCCCTTTGAATCGCCGCTCGAACGGTTTCCATAAGTGCGTCGCGACTGCCGAACTGATCCGGTTCGATGGGAGCATGAAAAATGACCGTTACCACTCCCGAGTTGATCGAGAATCTTCCTTTCGGCATAACGTGGTGTGTGCCTTGAATGGTGATGGGCACGACCGCCACCTGACATTGTTCGGCCAAATAAAACGGCCCTTTTTTAAACGGCAGCAGTTTACCGTCACGCGAGCGATGCCCTTCGACGAACACGGTCATATGGATTCCCTGCTTGACTACCTCGGCTGCAGCGTGCACCGCTTCGATGGCGGCGTCTCTGTTCTCCCGGTTCACCGGAACCAGGGATATCATCCGCATGCCGGTTCCGAGAATGGGATAACGAAACAGCTCCTGCTTGGCCATGACCGAGGTGCGTCCGGGAATCAAAGGCAGGAGCAGCGGTGGGTCGATATTTGAAATATGGTTGGACATAAAGATATAGGTTCGCCCCTGGTCCAGCTGTTCGTGTCCTATGGGCTGAACGCGAACGCCAGCCAGGCGCACTCCGCTTCGCGCGCCCCACATGCCGAAACGGTAAAGCGGCCGCACATCTCCTGTAATCAGCACCCAGGGAAACAACAAGAGCGCGCCTAAGGGCAGCGTGAGCGCCCAAAAAATCATCATCAACAGGGTACGCATCATGGCGCGACGGTCCCAAACAACCAGGCCGACCGACGGGCTTTTTCTTCCCTGGTCACCGCGCGCACGTCAGTAAGGTGGAAGATGGTTCGGTTTTCCCTTCCCACCTTGAACTCGAGACGGTTCTCTACCCCTGCTCGTTCGATCACCAGTCGCAGTGACGAGGCGGGCGGCAGCCGAGCAAGATCAGCATCGAAATTCTGTCCCGCCGCCTGACCGTTGATTTGGACAATTCGGTCTCCGCTCTTTAGCCCCGCCCGCTCGGCCGGGCTGTTGCTATCGACCGTGACCACCACCGGAGGCTGGTCAAATTTTTGCACCGCGGCAAATCCTACAGCCGAAGACGCCACCGCGCTGGGGACGACCTCCAAGCCAACTATCGAAAAAAATTGATTCCAAGGAATCTCATCGACACCGGAAACATATCGCGCGAAGAAGTCGCTTAGCGCCCCCTGGCTGAGGGTTTCCGCCGCATCTTGTACCCCCTGTGAGTCAGCGAAGAACTTGCCTTGCTTGGCGTAGTGGTCATTCATCCAGCGGAAAAGCTCGCGCAGAGAAACCCGATCATCAGTCGCGTGTCGCAGCCATAGATCCAGCAATACACCCAGTAGCTCGCCTTTGTTGTAATACGAGATGCTTCTCTCCGGCAGACCGTAATAGGGATATTTTTCAAGCCACGCCTGCAAACTGGACTCTTCAGCCGATTGCCTGCGACGGGCGGAACGGTTTTCAAGCTGGGTAATCTGTTCGGAGAGATGTTCGAGATAAACTTTTTCATCGAGCAGGCCCGCTCGCAGCCGAAGGTAGTTAGCAACCGTGCTGTCGACGCCTTCGCTAAACCATAGCGCCCGGCTATAGTTCTCCCTGGTGTAATCGACCGGCTCGAGTGACTGAGGACGAATGCGCTTTACATTCCAGAGATGAAAGAACTCATGGGCTGTAATCGAAAACACTTCTTGCGGACGAGTATCCAGGTCCTTTCCGGGCAAGCTGATGGCGGTGCTCGAGGAATGTTCCATCCCTCCTCCCCCTGCTGCGTCGGAGAAGTGGTAAACAAACATGTACTGGGCAAAGGGGCAATCGTTCATCCAATCCACCGCACTCGAAACGATTCGTCGCAGGCCGGGCAAAAGCCGGTCAAAAATTGCTTCCGTGTCGGCCCTGGCTGTACGGCCACCGTGGTCATCTACGATCACGCGGTACTGACCACAAACAGCGGAAAAATCTTGCTCGCGAAATTCACTGATCTCTACCGGCGAGTCCACCAGCTGGTCGTAATTAGCGGCGGAAAACACATGGCCCCGATTCGCGAGCGGAGTAGCGATTTTCCAGTTCGGCGGCAGGTTGTGAAATTCGAGCTCGACGGGGCCATCCCGTACCTCCTCGGCGTATAGAAGGACCTCCGCCAAGTTGAAGAAAGCATGATCGCGATTGAGCTCGGCGCCATAAGGACCGGAGCTGGCAA
>JAFAPG010000834.1 GCA_019247235.1 Acidobacteriota bacterium | reverse complement strand
TTTGCCGACTCGAATGGAGATGGAATTGGTGATCTCAACGGTATAACCGCCAAGCTGGATTATCTGAAAGATCTGGGTGTCGATGCCATATGGATCACTCCCTGCTATCCATCACCCCAGGTAGATTTTGGCTACGACGTCAGCGATTACAAAAATATCGATCCCATGTATGGCAGTCTTCGGGACTTCGATCGTCTGGTCAGTGAAGCCCGAAACCGGGGTATCCGGATCGTTATGGATTTTGTCCTGAATCACACATCAGATCAGCACGCTTGGTTTCAGGAATCGCGTTCCTCACGCGATAACCCCAAGCGCAACTGGTATATTTGGCGCGACGGAAAAGGCGACCACCAGCCTCCTAACAACTGGCTTTCGACCTTCGGCGGCCCCGCCTGGAAGTTTGACCCGACCACCGGTCAGTGGTACTACCACTTCTTCTACCCGGAGCAGCCAGACCTCAATTGGCGCAACCCGGAAGTGGAGAACGCCATGTTCGAGATTACCCGTTGGTGGTATGAGCGGGGCGTGGCCGGATTTCGCTTGGATGCCGTCGACACGCTATTTGAGGACCCGGAGCTGCACGACAATCCGGTTCTACCCGGGAAAAATGGTTATGGCGATCCCAACATGGAGAATCGCTACAACACCAAGCTTCCCGAGCTTCACGAGGTGCTAGGGCGTCTTCGGCAGGTGGCAGACGACCACCATGCCGTGCTCATCGGTGAGACCTGGACTAAGGATATCAATGAACTGAAGCAGTACTATGGCGCCCACAGCCGCGAGCTCCAATTGCCCATGGATTTCCTCTTCACCACGGTGAACAAACTCTCCGCCGAGGAATTTCGCAAACAAATTGGAGCCGTCGACGCTGCTGGCTGGCCGGTGTATGTACTCAGCAATCACGACATTGTGCGTTCCTACGTGCGCTATGGGGACGGCAAGCACAATGACGCCATTGCCAAGCTGATGGCGGCTCTGTATTTGACCCTGCGCGGTACCCCGATCATGTATTACGGGGAAGAAATCGGAATGGAGAACAACGATCCCCGGCGCAAGCAAGATGTCAAAGATCCCATCGGCAGGTTGGGTTGGCCAAAAGAGAAAGGACGGGACGGGGAGCGTACGCCTATGCAGTGGAGTGGTCTGGCCAATGCTGGTTTCACCAGCGGTACACCGTGGTTGCCGGTCCCGTCGAGCTATAAAACGCACAACGTAGAAAGCGAGTTGAAAGCTCCGGATTCGATCTTGAATTTCTATAAGCAGGTGCTGGCCCTGCGCCACACCAACCGGGCACTCGCTAACGGCGAATACCTGCCTGTGAATGAGAGTGATCCCAGTATCCTGGCTTATCTACGACGTTACCAGGGAGAAGCCGTTCTGGTAGTCTTGAACATGTCGGCCACTCCGCAACGGCCGAGTTTCACCCTTACCCAACTAGGCTTTAAAGGCGCCCACGCCACTACCCTGCTGACAACTGTGCAGGGACTTCCCCGAGAGCTGCCCCTAAACTCGGTTTCACTTGACCCATTCGCCGTCTATATCGGCGCCATTAATAAATAGGGGACTTCCCAATCTCTTGAGGAGCTTCAAGCGCCAGTCCTAGACGCGCCAAGGGAGTAACCTGCGACTTGTTACCACCCAGTTACGGTGACTATCGTCACATTGCCGTGAACTGCGAGAGGTTACATACTTTCAAGGACGTCCCGGTTTCTTTACTGCTGGCAAACGAGAGTCTCGACCCATGCTCGATAGCAAACAAATCAAAACGCTGGGTCTGCGTTTTGTGCGGGCTATGCAAACGACGGTAAAGACCGCCGCAGTGTTTACCATCGAGCACAAAAGCTGTGATCGTCCCGTCCAACAAAGCTTTCTTCTGCTGAACAATTTGCTCAAAGAGGTGGGGCAATTTACCTTCGGTTTCGTTGATAACCAGGTCATGTTGAACAACCTCTTGACGACCGACCCTGCGCTACGACAAATCGAGACAGAATTCCTCAAACGGGGCGTCGCCGGGATTACATTTGAGCCCGGTCTGACGGTGGCCCGATACAAGAAGGTTATCCAAGTTTTATCCGCGCCTACCGCGACCGTTGAAGCGGCGGGTGGCTTCTTAGCCTTTCTCGACCGCAGCGACATCGAAGGAGTGCGGATCCTGCCTGCGGCGAGAAACCAAAAGAAAAACGAGCACGGCGACACCATCCTTGAAACCGACTCTGAATCGTACCTGCTATCGAAGCAGATGGGCGAGGACCAGGTATCTCGTGACTTCCTGGACTCAATCGATGCGCTGCTTGAATCTGGGTGCTTCGATGCCTCTATGCGTACCGAAGTATTATCGAACTTTGCCATCCAGGGCGTAGAGGGTGGCAGTTATGGCGTGCCCATCGACATCCCCAATATGGTAGTGCGCAAGGACAACCAAAGCCTGGATGTGGCACAGGAAGGTCCTGGTAGTTTTCCCGGCGGAGGTGCCCCAGAAGGAAGAACGAGGGGAGACGGCCAGGGCGGGACCGGCGGTGGCGGCGAACGATTTCTTTATGCGGCGGCCGGCCTCGGGTCCGGGGCTGATTCGCTGGCGGGAGATCCTGGGGGATTTCCAGCGGCGGCCGGCCGAAGAGGCTTGTTCACGAGCGGATCTGGCGGCTCCCTGGCGAATCCAAATCTAGGGGGCATGGATCTTCCCGGCATGCCGACATTTGCCAAGCCGGGAGCACGGAAGTCGGGCTTGCCCGAGGGGAGTGGCACCTTTCTCGAGCTGGTCGAAGCTTCCGTGCAACGATCGCTACTTGAAGAAAAGGGAAACCCAGAAAAATCCTACACCTCGCTAGCGCGCATTTTGCGCAACACCGGCGTCGATAAGATCTTGGAATATTTCCCTCCCGCACGGCGCGAAGAACTGAAGAGCTTATCGCCCGAGCAATTGGCGGCGGAATACATTGAGGACACCGCTCTTGAACTGGTGGGCACGAAACTCAAATCTACCGAGAACCCCTCCCACAAACTCCTGATTGAAGAAGAGGTGGTTCATGTGCTCTCGCGCAGTTTGCAAGCCACGCATATGGCGGACCGGCTGGCACAAAAACTCACTAAGTTTATTCAGGACTTTGCTGTGCCGCCTCATATTCAGGAGAAGATCCGCGAAGAATTGCAATGGACATCGCTGAATGGCAATAAGAAGTATGCGCGCCTAATGGAGATTAAGCATTACTCCAATCCCGAATTTCGTCGACTGCTCGAGTTGTCCAAAGAGCTGGTCACGCAACGAGAGATGGATCGCGCCACCGCCCTGGCTAGCCACTATTTCGATTTCCTCGACGAACCCAATGCCCACATCGAAACCGTTGAGCTCAGCCGCGTACCAGAATTGATTCGCAGCATCCCCGTCGCTCAGGTTGAGTTCGCGGCGAAGACGGCAGAACGTTTGGGCCGCACCTTGCTTCGGGAAGATCTTTCCGAGTTCATTCACTATCAGGCTGCCAGCGCCTTAACCGTGTTAGCTCAATCGATCGCCGCCTTCGAAGACTTTCAGGACGTGCTGGCAATCGCCTTATCGCTTGAGGCTTCGAACAATCGCAATCCGGAAAAGCATAAAAAATGCTGCGGCATGGGAATCGCCCGGCTGGTGCCCGCGAGCGCAA
>JAFAPG010000849.1 GCA_019247235.1 Acidobacteriota bacterium | reverse complement strand
ATGCTTCCGGCAAGGTGGCGAAGATGAAAAGCCACGGAGGCGAGACGATGTGGGCTGGCATTGAGTTCCTCCTCACTGAGGTCTGAACACCAGCGCTCTAAGTCATCTTGAGCCAATTCGAGCGCATGAAGGACCGCGCGTTGAACGGGAGGAACTTCGGTCAAAGTGCCACGCAGCCAGGGTTCGGGGAATTTGGGCATGTCCATTGGCGAGCTCTCCAGGATTGGTGTCCAGCGTATTCAGATCGTCTTTTCCCAATTGTCTCTGCCCATAGTATTACGCCAGTAAGAATTTTAGGCCTGGTATTCGGTTAGTGAGCATTGTGAGTCAGTGCCCCAGCGTTATATGCTGGCGCCGTGCAGCACTCCTCCGGTCGCTCGCCTACGACGCCCCTTTACATCGGGCTGGTTATTACCCTCCTTGCCGTGGTCAGCTATTCCTGGTACGTAACGCGCAGGATTGCCAGCCTACGCGAGCTGCAGAATAACCTCATCGATCGCAACCGGAAGGATTCACTCCAATTGCTCCGTATACAGAACGAGCTGAACTCGATCGGCATGTCGATGCGCGACATGCTGGACGTTGCCGCTCTCGAAAGCGGACAGGTGTACCCGCTTACCGCTTGGCAGCCGCAGTTTGAGCGTATGCGGGGCGATCTGGAGGATGCATTCCAGCGGGAGCGGCAGTTCTCGGCCGCGGGCCGTACCCCGGACCAGCAGCAGTATCTAGAAAGCTCCTTGCGCCAATTCTGGGACGCAGTTGAGCGCACCTTCGAACTGGCGCGGCAGGATAAGGAGCAGGAGGCGCGCCAGCAGATACGCGTATCTCTACAAGCCAGGCTAGCGGCCTTGAGCAATGCCGTAGCCCGTTTGCTGGTCGAGAATAATGAAAGTGAAGAGCGCGCCGCCCTCGAAGTGACCGAAATTTATCTTCGTGTCGAACGGCAGGCGTATTTCTTCTTGACCGCCACACTGATCGCGATTGTGCTAACGAGTCTTTACCTGATCCGCTCCAATCGAACGCTCTTTAATCGCCTGGCAGCACTTTCCCGCCAGCGCAGCGAACTTGCCCAGACCCTCATCTCCACCCAGGAATCCACCTTGCGTTACATCTCTCGTGAATTGCACGATGAATTTGGTCAGATCCTAACGGCCATGGGCGCGATGCTTGGCCGAGCACGCACTTTGGCGGGGGAAAGCTCCTCTTTACGCAGCGAACTATTAGAGGTCAGGCAAATCGCGCAAAGCGCGCTCGACAAAGTGCGCAGCCTCTCCCAAGCCCTGCATCCGGTGATGCTCGACGAAGCCGGACTGGAGCAGACGATCGAGTGGTACTTGCCGGTAGTAGAAAGGCAGACTGGAATTGGCATATCCTACGAGAAAAGTGGGACATCGTTCCCCGTGAATGGTAATTCGGCGGTCCATATTTATCGCGTGCTGCAAGAGGCTTTGAATAACGTAGCCCGCCACGCCGGTAGTAAAAGGGCTTGGGTGCGGCTTCATTTTGCTCACGATCAACTGGAACTTGAGATCGAAGATCATGGCTCAGGTCTCGACAAAGATCGCCCTCGGCAGGGCCTTGGGTTGGTGGCCATGCGGGAACGGGCCGAACTTCTAGGCGGGCGTATCGACTTTTCCTCTCCCGATGGCGGGGGCACGCGGGTTCGGCTGCAAGTTCCAAAACCTTCGCTCTCGCGGGAAATTCAGGAATCGCATGCTTGAGAAGATTTCAGTGCTCCTCGTCGATGATCATAGCCTGGTGCGGCGGGGTTTCCGTCGCATGCTCGAAGACGAACCCGACATTTCAGTTGTGGGTGAGGCAAGCGACGGTAAAGAGGCGGTTGAACTGGCGCGGTCGCTAGGGCCCCAGGTGGTAGTCATGGACTGCGCACTGCCAGAGATCAATGGGCTCGAAGCTACCCGCAAAATTCTAAAGTTTGCTCCCCAAACCCTGGTTCTCATGCTCAGTATGCATAGCGAAGATACCTGGGTACGACAGGCCATGGAGGCGGGGGCGCGGGGCTACGTGCTAAAGAATGCGATGGATTTAGAGCTGGGAGTGGCCATTCGTCGCCTCGTCCGAGGAGAGACAATTCTCGACCCTCAACTCGGCCGCCAGGAAAACCTAAAAGGGGAGCGAAATGCGGGGCTGACCGCTCGTGAGATTGAAATTCTTCAGCTGATCTGTGAAGGAAAATCGAATAAAGAAATTGCCTCCCATCTGGAGTTGAGCGCCAACACCGTGGCCGTCCATCGCGCCAATATTATGGATGCGCTCGGAATCCACAAAACCGCGGAACTGGTGGTCTATGCCATCCGAAACGGACTGGTGAATCTTCCGTGAATCGGCGGTCGTTTTTGGCGGGAACATGCAGCACAAGCATCGCCGCGGCACTCTCAGAGGCGAGGATTTGGGCCTCCCCTCCCCCAGGCTTGGGGTTCGAGTTCCGCGATATAACTTCCGCCGCGGGAATTCGCTTTCGTCATAACAGCGGAGCTTACGGTGGAAAGTTATTACCGGAAACGCTTGGTCCGGGTTGCGCTTTTCTCGACTATGACGCCGACGGCTGGCAAGACATTCTCCTCATCAACAGCATGGACTGGCCCGGACATCGGCGCTCGCGCTCGACCTTGAGGTTATACCGCAACAATCGCAACGGCAGTTTTACCGACGTCACCCGAAGCGCGGGACTCGATCTTGAGCTGTACGGCATGGGAGTGGCGGTGGGCGACTATAACAATGATGGATTTCCTGACCTGTTGATCACCTGCGTAGGACAGAATCGCCTATTACGCAACACCGGCAAAGGAGACTTCGTCGATGTGACTAACTCGAGCGGCTTAGGGAAACACCATGCCCTCAGTACTTCGGCTCTGTGGTTTGATTACGATCGCGACGGGCGACTGGACCTGTTTGTCTGTAACTATGTCAAGTGGACCCCTGAGCACGACGTGTTTTGCAGTCAAGATGGTCGCGAAAAGTCTTATTGCACTCCGGAAGCTTACGTGGGCGAAACCTGCTGGTTGTTTCATAATCGCGGTAATGGAACCTTCGAAGACGTGACCGCCAGCAGCGGAATCTTTGACACCAGTTCGAAATCCTTGGGCGTTGCCATGTTCGATTATGACCGAGACGGGTGGCCCGATCTATTCGTGGCCAACGATACGCAACCGAACAAGCTCTACCGAAACGAGCGCAATGGGAGGTTCCAAGACGTAGCCGTCGAGGCGGGGCTCGCATTCAGCGCCGAAGGCAAAGCGCGCGCCGGCATGGGGGTGGATGTCGGAGATTTTGATAACTCGGGTCGAGTGGGAGTGGCGATTACAAATTTCGACAACGAGATGATTGGGCTGTATCGAGCTGAACGTGGTGGGAGTTTCTCCGATCTAGCGATTCCGAGCGGTGTCGGCCTGCCGTCAAAAACGACACTCGGCTTCGGTTGCGCCTTTCTCGATTGCAATTTGGATGGGTGGTTGGATCTGATTGTGGTGAACGGGCATATTGATGACACCGTCCGCACCGTGCGCAATGTTGGTTACGCTCAACCGCCTCAGTTATTTCTTAATAACGGGCGTGGCAGTTTCCAAGAGGTCGCTTCTCAGGCTGGCGCTGAGTTCAGTCAAGCCAAAGTCGGCCGCGGCCTGGCCGTAGGGGATGTTGACGGCGATGGGGATCAAGACCTGTTGATGACAACCAATAAGGGGCAAGCCTATCTATTTCGCAACGACCAAAGCTCGGGCAATCGCAGCCTTCGCATCCGTCTGGTCGGGATTCAGTCAAACCGCGACGCCATTGGCGCGGAAGTGAAGGCCGTTTGCGATGGCATAACACAGACCAGAATGGTTCGAAGTGGTTCGAGTTATCTGTCGCAGTCCGAGTTGCCGATAACCTTCGGCCTGGGCAAGCGGGACATCATCGAGCGCGCCATAATCCAGTGGCCAAGCGGACGCAGCGAAGATTACAAGGCTTTATCGGCTGGTCACAGCTATGAAGTCACCGAGTCGAAAGGAATACGTGTGCTCGGCAGGTTTTAACACGCAGCTTGGGCCTGCCTTTCACCTTGGCCATCGACTAGGCGCCGAAGGTCAATCCTCCCCAGGCAAGTTGACGTCAAGATAATTAGGGTAAGGGTGCGAATGTCTTCTTGGGCGATCGAGCATAAGGCGACGCGGGCAGGCAAAAGTATCGAGTCGCGAGGGAGCATCGCGGGGGTGCCACTCTTGCTCTTGACCCTGGGCTTGGTCTTGCGCTTGGGGAACGCGGCTTACCGATTTCTTAATCCTGACGAGGCTCTGCATTACCTGCTCAGCCTGCAGCCCTCGTTTGCCGCCACCTACCAGGCGACGCTTACCACCGCCCATCCCCCGCTCCTCATTCTGATTTTGCATGCCTGGGGGCGCATTGCCCACTCAGAGCTGTTTTTGCGACTGCCGTCGGTAGCGGCGGGAACCCTGTTTTGCGCGGTGATGTTTGGCTGGCTCAAACGAGTTAGCGACCGGACGACGGCCTTGCTGGGGCTTGCAATGCTTCTTTTTTCGCCCGCTCTGATCCAAGTTTCGTCCGAGGTCAGGCAGTACGGACTGCTGTTGCTGTTTTGCTCCGTCAGCCTGTATTGGCTGGATGGATCGGTGATCGAGGATTCCATCGCGCTATTACTTCTTTCGACGCTTGCACTATACCTGGCGCTGCTTACGCACTATTCAGCCTTCATTGTTGCCTTCACCCTGGCTGGGTACGGTCTGATGCGCCTATTCACAAGCAGAGCCCGATCGGAAATGTTCTTGGTGTGGGTCCTAGCTCAGTTGGGCGCGATGGGATTGGTCCTATTTTCATATTTCCATCACATCGCCCGCATCCGCGCGGGCGGCCTGCCCGC
>JAFAPG010000829.1 GCA_019247235.1 Acidobacteriota bacterium | reverse complement strand
GGCATGGAACTCCCCTCCGTCGTGAATGCCGGAAGCTTACTTTTGTACCCTCAGCCGTCGCCCGATTTGGTGGAGCTGAGGAAATGGCCAACCGTGAGAGTACGCGAATTACGAGTTTCTTCCCTGGGGTTCTCGGGCCGCAACGCTCGGCAAGTTCTCTCTGTTGGGTCGGCGAGCCGGGGATCCCTCAATGTCTTCCAGGCCGAGGTGAGGGCCCTCGCATCAATCAAAGAGGCGTTTTACCGCGCGCGTACGCCATCCGGAGGGTCAACCACCGCAAATTCAAAGACGAAGGTCTTGAATCGCTCGCCTGGCCTGACCAGCCAGTTCGGCACTTCGATGTCCAGCAGTAAGCGTTTCGGTTTAAGATTAAATGGAGTCCGATCAAGAAACACAGCCGAGTCGTCAAGAATTCTGGTATCGGAACCCATAACCTTGTCCTTATTCGGAATCAATCCCCGAATCCCCGGCGCTGGGTAGTGCTCTGTCACAAGAACGAATCGGTATTGGTACAGCTTCCTTATTACAGCGAGTATCTGCCGGTTAGACAAATGCTGAAATACTTGACGTAATAGGCAAAGTTCAGCTGGCGGAAGTTCGTCGGCAACAATGTCTAGACAGGCAAACGAGACGTTGTTCCGTTGGTACCTGGCCTGGTTCCGGGCAATCAGGTTGGGTACTACGTCAATTCCCATATATCTTGCGTCATCAGTGCAGAGCTGGGAACCAACACGAAAATCTCCACACCCAAGATCGATGATAGATCGAATGTCGTGTTCCCGTACAAAACGGAGGACGGCATCCGCGTAGTGGCGAGCAATCGGTTCGATCGATCCGGAACCGGAGTAGTAGTCTTCGGATCCGCCCCCCCACTCCTGATTCTTGTACACTGTCGTAAAAACGCCCTGTGGGGACCGGCCTCGGTTTCGGATATGCACGAGATACCGGTTCCACCTGTGTAGGCACGCAATTGCGGCGGCCGGGAGGAGGGACTTGAGCCGGCCTTTCCACTGGGGCTTGAGCCTCAAATTCGAACGTCTGAAAGACACGTTGGGTGGATCGATTGATCCCTTCGTCGGCGTAGTGGTTCGTACTTTTTCGGGTGCGCGCTTCGGGCGTTTTCGCGCCGAACAGAGAGCGATCTCGCCACTCCTCTACCTCGGCTAGTTTCAAGCCGTGCGGCCGGGCAGTTCAGCCGCTGTGATGTCACCCTTGAGTCGGTTAATCTCCAGTGCTGCATGGCGCTTGAGCGTCCAGCGTTGCACCTGCTCCGACCGTTGTTTGTCTGCGATAGCTTTGCCATTTTTTCAGCGCCCCTTCAAGCGTGCAGTGTTTGTAGTTCAGTTCTCCAAAGGGGCAGGATGAGTGGCATAAGCGGTCTATAATAGATTAGACTGCCTTTCACCTTCTTTCCCGCATTCGTATCAATTCGGAGGTATCGCTCTGGGACAATGCTTAATGCGGAGCATAAACCTTACGATCGAGTGAGGCGAAGTAGATCGAGGCGTCGGCGCCGATCGCGGGTGATGAGGTCGCGGAACCAGCAATATAACCGATCTCTGATAAAGCTCTGGAGGTGGCGGACCTTTAGCAGCGAGCAGTCGGTTATTCACCCAGTCATTCCTCCCTCGCTAGAAGTCTTTCATAGACTCGGACGGTTTCGCGTGCAGTGCGCTCCCAGGAGAACTTCCGCGCATGGCTGAGACCTTTGGCGATCTGCTCATCGCGCCGGGTCCGATCTTCAAGCATAAGCCGGACCGCTTCCGCGAGAGTGCCCACGTCGTTGGGAGGCGCCATCAGCCCAGCCTCCCCAATTACCTGGGACAGCGCCGCCACATTGGAGGTCACGACCGGAATACCACACGCCATCGCCTCGATTGGTGGCAGACCAAAACCCTCGTACCAGGAAGGAAACAACAGGCAATCGACCGCGTTGTAAAGCTCCCACATCCAGTTAACTTCAGCGATTTCAATTACTCTTCCCAACATACCGGCGTTACGTACATTTTCCCGCCACGCTGTCGTGACAGGACCGAGGCGCACCAAGAGAACCCGCTGCGAGCAGGCCTTCTGCAACTTCAGCGCGACCGCTAGACTGGTTTGCTCATTTTTATAAAAGCTTTTAGCGAACGCGAGCACGAGCCGCGAACCATCATTAGGTAAGCCAAGCTTGGTCCGCAGGCCGGCCTTTTCTTCTGCACGGTACATCCTGAAGGATTGATCGACTCCCT
>JAFAPG010000555.1 GCA_019247235.1 Acidobacteriota bacterium | reverse complement strand
CGAGCTGATCGCGGGCCTCCTCGACCCCACTCACGACAAACCCGTCCAGACCGAGCAGACGGCTAACGTGATCCTGCATCCGCTGTTCCTCCTAGCTCCGCGATTGATGACCACGCGAAGCCTGGAAAGGGCAGCGGATGTCTTCGTGCTAAGTCCTCAACCCCGGTCTCTCAGCAAGACCCCAGTATTCAACCGGCGCCCACATCGATCTCTCGATCCGAAGCACGGCTTTGCTTTCGCCAAAACTACCGAAATACAGGCCAACGTTTTTGTGACTTTCGTCACCAGACGGCTCTTCCCCCGATCGCCCGCCGCGTGCCAGCAACGAGCCTCGGGCCACGTTGGATGAAAGGCAGATCGCCTCATCTGGCTTGGCTTCTTGCTGCGCAGTTATCGACAGGCCCGGGCGATCCAGTACTTGGCCCGAAGCGGCAGGGTGCCAGCGATTGAGGATCGCTTGGACACAGCCTAAGTACGGCCCCGTCGCAAGTCGGGACGAATCACGTCGGGCAGGACGCGCCGATTCGCCGGAGCCACGGGCCGGCCGGCGTGACCTCTGCCGCTGCTGAATGTCTTGAGCGGGCTGCTGGCAAGAACGGGATTGCGTGAACAGCCAGAGGCACTATCTTTTGCCGGGCAGGGGCAAACGTCAAAAAGGGGGATGATCATGCCCACTCCACCAACTATCTCGGAGGGCGCGTCCGGGCCGACCGTCAGGTGGGCGCAGTACCTTCTCGTCCGCCGGACGCTGTCGTACGAGCAGATCGATGGGATCTTCGGTCCGGTGACCAAAACCGCCGTGGAACAGTTCCAACAAGAGGCTCATCTGGCGGTCGACGGGATCGTGGGGCCCGCGACATGGGCCGCGCTGGGCGGTGACGGACCCGAGCCTCCGACGCTCAGTGAGGGATCGCACGGCACCGCGGTCGAGAGGCTTCAGACGGTGCTAAACGAGGGACGCGGAGACTTCGCTCCGAGCTCCAACCCGGTACTCACCGTCGATGGCGACTACGGTCCGCAAACTGCCACAGCGGTTAGGGGCACGCAGCATGAAGGAGGCATCGCAGCAGACGGGATCGTTGGTCTGCAAACGTGGGCCCTTCCAGTCCACGCCGCTGGCCAAGTACTGGCCGATCTTTGCGGCGTCAAGGGACCCGGCTGAGAACGCGCTGACATTGACGGCCTAAGCCTGCTCCGGACGGTGTCGAGCACTTCGCGGGAGACCTGGCCGAGGAGGAGGAGCAGGCCGTGTCGCGACTGCGTCGCGGAAGTCTGGCGATTGGCGACGAAAATAACCCCGCATGGCCGACGCGAATATTACTTACGCCACGCGGACAAGGACGAGACAGATGACAACAACGGAAACAGCGTCTGGACGTGGTACAGGCCGAAGTGCTCCCGGTTGTAGCCACCTTGCAAGCTGCTGACATTACTAGTCGGACGGCTCGAGCGGTTGGAGCTTTTGGAGCGCGGCGTGTCTGCGCCGCTCTTACGACGTCTGGTCGACGGATCGGCACCACCTGCTGAGCTGCATTCTGTCGGTTCACTTGGCGATGCGTCACTACCGTCCGCCACAGCTCATCACTGATAGCACGGGAGCTGATCTCCTCGTGGGCGCCCTCGGACTCCGGTTCGACGAAGTCGACCTTAGCCTGAACGCCCTGCACCGCGATCTCCTGTGAAAGGACCAGCTGTTTAAGACTGTTGTCACTGTCATCGTCTCTTGGGTCTGGGCGGTGACGTCCGACCCGACCGGTAGGTCCTCGGGTTGGCGGCGGGGCTGACTCTCGACTGCTGCGTCGTCTCCGTGGACTGACTAGCAAAGCTCCTGTCGCCCGCCGCCGTCCGAGGATCGCCGGCGTGACTTGATAGAAGCGTGGCTTTCGCCTTGCGTGACAGGTGTCCGCCGGAGATCCGCTTCATTGGGCGTCAACCAAAACGAAGGGACGGTCATATGATCGTGATCGGGGCGGATACGCACAAGGGATCGCAGGCGCTGGCGGCGGTCGACGAGGCGACCGGTCGGGTGCGCGGCGGCCGGGAGATCAAGGCTGACGAGGCGGGTGAGCTGACCTGGGTTTGGCGGAGACTTCCAAACGAGGATTTTGGTCCTCGAGGAAGGAACCCAACCCATGGCACGTGCGAGTAGGTATCCGAAGGAGTTGATGGACCGCGGTGTGCGGCTCGCGCTCGAGGGTCA
>JAFAPG010000552.1 GCA_019247235.1 Acidobacteriota bacterium | reverse complement strand
CGCTGCCGGACGTAGTTGGACCTTCGTCGCCGCCAGTCGCGAGTTGCCACAAGCCGCGCACAAGCGAAAATTGATTCGGGTCAGCGACGGAAAGGTCGATCTTCTTTCCGGTTTTGTTTTCGATAAAGACGATCAGGTCCAAAAAGTCGAAGGAATCCAGAAGGCCGGAGCCGAGAAGTTCGGTGTCGGCCGTTATTTTTGTCCCGTCGGATGTCTGTTTATTCGCCCGAAACCAGCTTGCCAGCAACTCCACAAATTGATCCTGATTCATCGCCTTTACGTTCCCTTGGATTGCGGCTCCGCGACTCGGGGTAATCGCGCTTCCGCCGAAGTTGACCTAACTCGTCCTACGACTCGACCGGCGCTTCTTCGCGCGCGGTCTCTTCTTGCCGCAGGCACGATAAGACAAGCTCGACGCGATTGGACACGCCCAGCTTGTCAAAAACGCGGAACAGATAATTTTTCACGGTGTGCTCGGTGAGGCCAAGCTCGCGCGCGATCTCGCGATTGGAGAGGCCTTCGACGGCGAGCCGCACAACGTCGGCTTCGCGCTTGGTCATGCGATTTTCGACGGTCGGATCGACCTTGCGCTGCTTGGGAGCGCGCATGAACTCTTCCATGACGTAGCGAAGCTCTTTCGAGTTCGCCCAAATCTGGCCTTTCGCAAGCGCGTCCACCGATTTGCACAGCATGTCAAAAGGGCTGTTTCGGCAAAAAACGCCGTCCGCGCCGAGGCGAAATGCTTCGATGACAAGTTCGCGATCGGAAGAACTCATCGCCAGCAAAATTCGAGTTTCAGGATTGGCTTTGCGAACCTCAGGAAGAATCCGGAGGCCGGATAGCGGACCGTCGGCGAGGTTGTCGCTGATGATGGCAACGCTGGGGCGATGCTCGCGGACGTGCGCCAAAATATCGGCGGCAGTAAATGCTGTGGCGACCACGTGAAACCGATCAGGTACCGCAAGAAATGCCATGCTCAACAAATCGCAGTACATTTTGCTGGCTTCGGTAACGAGGACCGAAGTGCGGCTGTCGGCGGAGGTGTCGAGCGCGGGCGTCGGAGCGTTCATAAAAGTTTGAGCGATAACTTTACTACGTTCACGAGGGAGAATGCAGGTCAAAAGACCGTAAAAACATGGACTTCCCCCACGATATGTGTAGAGAGCACTCCGGATGCCAAGATAGTCCACAAAGTTCGATCCGCGGATCTGACAGAAAATGCGCGATTTACTACACCCGCCCGAGCTTGCTCCTTAGTTCCAGAACTTACCGTATCCTTCTAAGGACATCTCCTGCCGAATTTGTGCAAAAGAAACGGAAGTTGACCTTGCACCGGGTCACCTTTCGGCTACTCGTCTATCTGAAAGTGCAGTCGACGCCGGATCCGCTATCAATGGCGCAGCATGAAAATTCATCGCAGCCTGCTCGCAGAACGTTTTCCACAACACATAGTGAAGGCAAACTCTTTGATACAATGTGGCTACGGCGGAACATTGCAATGGGCGGTCGGAATCGCGAACGTCATCGAGTGAAGGTGGATCGAGGGAGATAGTCGGCAAGCGAATTGCTATCTCTGTCGGATTTGACCGATTTGTGTCCACTTGTTGTGCCTGTGTGTGTTCTGCATTCGAGTTCGGAAAGGAATCGCGGGGTCATGGCCAAGGTGCTCGGCATCAGCGGGTTTGAGAATTCGATTCCGTTCAAAAAGGCGCACTGGCCTGGACTGGAAGAGCGGGAGTATCGGATTTCCCAGGGCCACGATTCGGCGGCTGTTCTGTTGGTGGATGGTGAAGTCGTGGCCGGCGCCGCGGAAGAACGCTTCAGTCGCAAGAAGCACACGGGAGATTTTCCAATCGGCGCGATTCAGTATTGTCTCAATGAGGCGGGAATCAAGATCGACGAGGTCGATGAGATCGCGCACGGATTCGATTACTCGCCATATCGGGCGGCGTTCATGTTGGACAAGACGAGCGCGAAACAATACGACGAAGTTTTTTCTCGCGAGAA
>JAFAPG010000543.1 GCA_019247235.1 Acidobacteriota bacterium | reverse complement strand
TCACACGCGAGGTTGCTATGCAGACTTAGCGGGGAACGTGCGGAGGAACAAAGAGGCGGATGAGTAAGATTCGAATTAACGACCTGGCTAGAGAGCTGGAAGTAAAGAGTAAAGCCATCCTGGACGTGTTGCCTGAAGTGGGGGTCACGGAGAAGAAGACCCATTCCAGTTCACTTGAAGACCACGAGGCGGAGAAAGTTCGCAAACATTTCCGTGGTTCTAGTGATGGGCAAGGAGCGTCCAAGACTTCACGCTCTGCGACTTCGGCTCCCGAGGAGATCAAAACCAAGATTGACCTTTCGCACATTTCGAAGCCCGGGGATGTGCTGAAGGCAATTATTGGTAAGCAGCAACAGCAAGCTGTGCCGCCACCTGCTCCCGCCGCACGTCCCGCCGCGCCGCCACCCGCGCCAGAGGCAAAGCCGGTAGTGCCGGTGCAGGCGCCCAAGCCACCGGCCCCGACGCCAATCGGGCCGCCGCCGGTAATCATAACCCCGCCGAGGATCGTAACTCCCCCGGCTCCGCCGCGACCGCCGGCTCCAGTACCCGCGCCGCCAGCAGTAGCCGCCGCCCCGCCCCAAGTATCGGTCGCGCCGCCCACTCCTGCTTCACCTCCGCCTGTGGCACCTCCGGCGCCAGTGCCGGTATCGGTTCAGCCTGCCGCTACCCCGCAACCGCCGAGCCCGCCGCCGCGCCCTCAAGTACCGCCTGCTGCGCCGCGTCCTCAGGCTCCGCAGCCGCGAATGATCGTTCCGCAGACCGGACCGAGACCGGTTTACAAGGCTCCTCCTCCAGCTCCGAGCGTCGCGGCGAAGCCTGCTGCAACCCAACCCCTCGTCAATCGTCCGGCGCCGGGTCGCCCGGTGCCGGGACAGCCTATTTTCCAGCGACCGCGCCCGGCAGCTCCAGGTATGAGACCGCCCTTGCGCCCGGGTGAGCGCCGTCCCATGCACCCCACACGGCAAGGGATGACCGGACCACGACCGATCGGGGTGGGACCAGGACTCCCTCCCCCCGGACCGGCCCGTCCGGGTAGCCGACCTGGCGCTCCCGCGCGCCGGCCAGGTCAGCGATACATTCCTCGCGGAGTCAAAGAAGGCCCGATGAAGGGCTTTGTTCCTCCGCCTCGGCTTTCTCTCTCGAACGAGCCGATGCCGATCACGCGAAACATCACCATCCCCGAAGGCATTAGCGTGAAGGATCTGGCGGAAAAGCTAAGCATTCGCGCCAAAGATCTGATTGCGCGCTTGCTGGCGCGGGGTGTTTTTGCCACCATCAACCAAACTCTGGACGCCGAGTTGGCCAGCGAGATGGCGAGGTTCTTTGGCGCGGAAACCAATGTCATTAGCTTTGAAGAGCAAACCGCGAAAGAAATTGCCGAATCTGCCTCCGGCGAAGAAGGCGTGGCCATCGAAGGCCAGCCGCGACCGCCGGTGGTTACAATCATGGGCCACGTCGATCATGGAAAGACCACGCTGCTTGATTCCATTCGTTCGACCAGTGTGGCCGAGGGCGAGGCTGGCGGAATCACCCAACACATCGGCGCGTATAAGGTCAGCATTCAGGACACGGACTCTCCCGCGTACGGTCGTCAAATTGTATTCCTCGACACTCCCGGCCACGAGGCGTTTACCCGCATGCGTTCACGTGGTGCCAAGGCCACCGATATCGTGGTGCTGGTGGTAGCCGCCGACGATGGCGTCATGCCGCAGACGCTTGAGGCGATCGACCATGCCCACGCTGCCGAGGTGCCGCTCATTGTGGCCGTCAACAAGGTTGATAAACCGGGAGCGCTGCCCGAGCGGGTGAAAAAGCAGCTCGCCGATCGCGGTCTAGTGCCCGAAGATTGGGGTGGAAAGACCGTGTTTGTGGATGTTTCCGCCAAGCAGAAAACCAATTTGAACTTGTTGCTAGAGATGATTTGCTTGGTGGCAGACTTGCAGGAGCTCAAAGCTACTGCCGATCGGCCTGCTACCGGCGTGGTGCTCGAAGCCAAGCTCGATCGCGGACGCGGTCCGGTGGCCACGGTGCTCGTTCAAAACGGATCCTTACGCACGGGAGATAATTTCGTGGTGGGCAACGTATTTGGGAAAGTGCGCGCCATGTTTGATGATCGCGGCAATCAGCTGCAGGAGGCGCCGCCCTCAACCCCGGTCGAAATCCTGGGCATCGAAGGCCTGCCGCAGGCGGGAGATCAGTTCTTGGTGGTGGCCGACCGGGATAAGGCGCGAGGAATTTCCGATTATCGTGAGCAAAAAGCCCGCGAAGCGGTTCTCGCCAAGAGTTCCCGTGTTTCGCTCGAAGGCCTGGCTGAACAGATGAAAACGGCCGGCATTAAAGAGCTCAATATCATCCTCAAGGGCGATGTACAGGGTTCGGTCGAAGTGTTGAGCGACTTGCTTTCAAAGATGTCGAATGACAAGGTCCGGCTGAAGGTCTTGCGCTCTGGTGTGGGGGCAATCACCGAGAGCGATGTTCTGTTGGCCTCGGCCTCGAATGCCATCATTATCGGATTCAACGTTCGACCGGAACGTAAAGCCCAGGAACTTGCGGAACAGGACAAAGTAGATATCCGCTTGCACTCGATTATTTATGAGCTGCAAGACGAAATTAAACGTGCTATGGCCGGCTTGCTTGAGCCGACCATTAAGGAAACCTATCAAGGCCGCGCTCAAGTGCTCGAAACATTCCGCATCCCCAAGGTAGGCACGGTTGCCGGTTGCCGCGTGGCCGACGGCTTGATCAAGCGCGACTCTGAGGTGCGCTTGCTGCGCGACAACGTGGTGGTGTTCAAGGGCAAGGTTGGATCTTTGCGACGCTTTAAAGATGATGTCAGCCAAGTCTCCAATGGCATGGAATGCGGCATCTCCATCGCCAACTATGGTGACGTGAAGGTGGGCGATGTGATTGAGGCCTACGTAACCGAGCGCATCGCCGCCGAAGTGACAGTCTGATGCACAAGGGGAAGGCCATGGCTTTTCGCCATTGGTGACGACTTGCCGCTCTCGGGTAAGTTGAGGGTCTCGGGCGGCCGGTGGGCGAGGGCAGGATGATCGCATATCTTACTCTTGACCTTAGCATCGAGCATGCCCAATCTCTTAAAGACAAACGGCAGGTAGTTCGTAGTTTGAAAGATCGCCTGCGTGCGCACTTCAATGTGGCTACCGCTGAGCTTGACGCCACAGGTTTGTGGAATCGGGCGACCATAGGAGTTGTCAGCATTTCTGACTCCCGCGATTACTTGGACGGCCTGATGAAGAGTGTTGAGCGCGAGGCTACACGCATCGGAAATAACATGGGCGCCGAGATCACGGACACGTTTTTGGAATTCCTATAAGCGCAGAAGGCAAGGAATCCTTAAGGCCCCCAAAACCCTTTCCTAACACTTCATCCGCGGTTCATCAGGCAAGCCGTTCAGGGACAATTTCTGATATTCTCATTCGTTTTATTTCCGAGGTGAAGTGTGGAAAGGCGCGGGCAGAAATATCATCGCGAGCGCCTAGAAGAGGCCCTGCGCGAGGAGATTGAGACCATCGTGGAAGGGGAGCTGGCTGATCCGCGCATCGGACTGGCAACGGTGACTACCGTTGAGCTGAATGAAGATGCACGCACGGCGCGAGTGTTTGTCGCGGTTGCCGGCACGGAAGAAGAGGGCATACGCAGCCTGGAGGGACTAAGCGCGGCCGCCAGCTTTGTGCGCCACCAGATCGCCGACCGGCTTCATCTGCGCCGCGCTCCAGAGCTGTTTTTCGAGCTGGATCGCTCGGAAAAATACCAGGCTCGCATTGACGAGTTGTTGAAGCGCACGAAAAAGCGTTAGCTCCTCATGCTGAACGAAATTTTGAAGCAAATCGAGCGTCGGGCACGATTCGTGCTTACCTCGCACGCCCGCCCTGACGGGGATGCCATTGGATCGACGCTGGCATGCTCGGCAATTCTGCGCCACATGGGCAAACAAACCCAGGTGATCCTCAGAGACGGAGTGCCGCGGGTCTATCAAAAGCTGCCCTTCGCGACTACCGTCGTCCAGAGCGAAAGCATCGACGGTAACTATGACGCGGCGATTCTGCTCGAATGTGACAACATTCAACGCACCCGCCTGGAGGGAATCGAGGGGCATTATCTTATTAATATCGATCATCATAAAAGCGGGCGCTCCTTCGCCCACTTGAACTGGATTGATCCGCAGGCTGTGGCTACGGCGGAGATGGTCTACCGCTTGGCGCGGGCCGCCCAAATAAGAGTCT
>JAFAPG010000303.1 GCA_019247235.1 Acidobacteriota bacterium | reverse complement strand
CGCCATGCCAGTGGGTAATGGCTTTTTCTCCCAATCTCCAACAAAGGAGCACGATCTCGCCCTCGACGTCACAAGGGAAGTCCAATAGGCCAATGTCCAGGTCTTTAACTTGAACGCCCATGGCATCAATTTCAGCTATGGTGTCTTTGACTCTGAGGACCGCCTTTTCACGCTCCGCCTTGCGGCGAGCCAGGTACACTACATTCAACGACATACCACCGCGAACAAATACTTTTTGGGCATTTTCCTGGAATTCAGCGTCTACCGATTCAATCAACTTCTTGCCTTCTATAGCACTGCGCAAGAGTGACTCAAGTACCGGCAGTAATTCTTGGGCTTCGTCAAGGGTGAAATTACGCGAGGACATAGGTATAAGGACATTCTAATCGATCCCGCTGGGTAACGTAGTGTTTAGTTCCGTCTCTGGTCTCGCCTTGCGGCTGCATCCTATGGGTGCGGCCCTCAGAAGCGCTCGAACAGTCTCGAAATGCCGTCGATTCAAAGGTTTAGTGAGAGGAGTCAGATCCCTTAGCTGATTTCAAGCATTCGATCGAGCGCCACGCGAGCCCAATGTTTCACCTGTTCGGGTACTTTGATTTGATTTACAACATTTCGATCGACCAGATTCTCGAGGGTCCAACACAGGTGCTGAGGGGAAATGCGGAACATGGTTGTGCAGAGGCAGCCCGACTGATCAAGCGATTGAACGTTCTTCTGTTCCCCAGCGAATTCCTTCCGCATGCGGTTGACCAAATGAATTTCTGTGCCGACCGCGAACCTGCTCCCTGACGGAGCCTGACGAATGATGCTTAACAGGCCCTCGGTAGATCCAGTGGCATCGGCTTTCTGGCACACCTCCCAGCGGCACTCAGGATGGACGATCACGCGAATGCCGGGATGCTGAATGCGCACCCGATCTACGTGCTCAGGCAGAAATCTCTGGTGCACCGAGCAGTGACCCTTCCATAAGACCACGCGCGCTTCTCTGAGCCGTTCTCGGTCGAGACCGCCATTCAGCAGATATGGATTCCAAACCACCATTTCGCGAAGGGCGATGCCCTGAGCATATCCGGTATTGCGGCCCAAATGTTGGTCGGGCAAGAACAAAATCCTCGAGCTCTTTGCTAACGCCCAGCGAAACGCGGCGGGGGCGTTCGAGGATGTGCAGACGATACCACCTCGCTGCCCACAAAAGGCTTTGATGGCAGCGCTGGAATTCATATAAGTGATGGGAGTAACCCCGTCACCACACTCATTGGTCAACCCGGCACGAACCAAAGTCTCCCAGCAATCTTCCACTTCGGTAATCTCGGCCATGTCCGCCATCGAACAGCCCGCATTCAAGTCAGGCAAAATCGTGATTTGACCGGGTTGGGCGAGAATGTCGGCACTTTCGGCCATGAAATGTACACCGCAAAAGACGATGAACTTGCCACCCGCACGCGCGGCCTCTTGCGATAACTTGTAGGAATCGCCGCGGAAATCGGCAAAGCGGATTACTTCGTCGCGCTGATAATGATGTCCCAAAATCACCACATCGGATCCGAGCTTTGCCTTGGCAGCGAAAATGCGCTGGTCCATCGTGTGATCGGGGAGGTCAAGGTAGGTTTGGAGACTACAAACGTCTGCTGTGCTCGCCATTCATATCTCGCCTTCAGCTTCAGGCTGACGCCAGGCGCCGAATCCGGCCTTGGCAAAGATCTTTCAGTCCGAAGCGGGGATGTTGAAAGCCACTGAGCAGCCACAGCCGGCTCACTATCTGTTCAGGTATCGATCCGCGCCTTTTAGCCGACGGGGATGTTGTGACTGCCTCGAATTCTCTCTATTGGATGATAACAAATACGGAAAAGCCTCTTTTTCTAGCAACTCCCTTCTCTACAACCCGCACTACCCAAGGGTCCGCGGGTGCCACCTTCTACTTGCCGTGGGAAGGATCAGGGGTATTTGCGGTGTCTACGTCGAGATGCAAATGCTGATTTGGGTCGACGCCCGGTGGATAGCAATTACCATCCCGATGATAGTTTGCCGGACAACCGCGGGAGAAGTCCTTCCGTCTTGGGGATTGAGCAAATTGCCAAACACTGGCAAAGGCTACTCCCCCTGCCGTGGGTTTGGGGGGCTCATGCGGAAACGCACATCCTGGAGAGGGAGGACACATATCGTTAGTGATCCAATACGTAATCTTCCGCCCATGAGCGTTTTCGCGAATGTCCTCGGCGGTGACAATGGCAAGTTTGCCTTCGGGCGCAGGAATGCCGGAGCAATAGACGCCAGCCCGGTAGCCGGCTGAAACCACCGCATCAACCCAGCCATAGATATAAGCTTTCTGCTCGGGCAACATCCGCCCCCCCTCCTCGATGTCGAGGAAGATGACGGTGCCTGGAGGGAAGCCTTCGCTGCGTGCCGCCTTGGTCGCCTCAGTCGCGTCCCCGCGAGCCAGGCCTTCGGCGTTACCCGATATTAGCTCTCGATGTAATCTTCCATTGAATAATACGAGATAGCCGAACCCGGCAGCTCCCAGGACCGCGCGCTTCCCTTTCCAGCCATTTATGTTCTCCCCGGGTGGGTTGTTCAACCAATACCCCACGTAGGAAAACGTCTGCCGCAAGACTTTGAGATTGTTATCGCCCGGATAGCCGTTGCGGTCAAAACCCAAGTAAGCTGGCCGGGGCAAGGTCTGGGGCCGTACTCCGGCGCCAGCAAGAAGGAAATATACGAGAATCAAGCGGATCAAAAGCATTGCGGACTATGACTTGCAGTA
>JAFAPG010000119.1 GCA_019247235.1 Acidobacteriota bacterium | reverse complement strand
TTAAGCTGTCGCGTCGGCCATAGCGGTCGCCCGGAATTCCCGCGAGCATCGCGCCGAGGACGGTCCCCCATAGGGCGGCTGCAACCGTCACCCCTAATGCTCCGGACGAGAGATGATAGGTCACGCTCAAGGCATGAGTCGTCCCGGCTATCACCGCCGTATCGAATCCGAACAGAAGGCCGCCAAAACCGGCCACCACCGTGCTCTTCAGCAAATACGCGTTAATTTTCATGTCTCGGCTGTCGACCACCTGCCTTAATCTATTGCCCTAGTTGGCGTAAAGCGCACCGCATACCCGACACCCTCCCGTAGCCTCGACAAGGTCATGGCCGGTCTGAAATCGGCAGAAGCTGGCGACCGAGTTAGCCCGGACGGGGCAGGGAAATAAGGCTTTCAGGCACAGTGTGCAATCTTAAAGCACTGATCTCCTGATGCAGCAATAGAACCGCACTGTCCAGTGGCTCCCGTTCTGGTCAGATCAGCTAAATCGTCGCTGATGAGCCAATCCGTATGGAAAAGCAACTTCTCCGCCCTTGGCACGCGGCGGAGCGCTCAGAATTAAAGTGCGGTCGGAGTGCTAGATGGGCATCCTCGAAGCTCGATTCTTAAGCCGGCAGGAGTTCGGACGCCTTCCGTCGGGTTGCGCCCGAGCTGCCGCTCGGCCACCATGACATTGAAGTCTGCCCTCTTTATCAAAGCGTCGTCACCGGGAACTTACGCTGGCGCGACCGAACCGGCTCGTCCAGAATCTTGTAGAACAATTCTGATTTTGGTAACACCTCACCCATAACAATAATAAACGTCCTTAAATCATCTACTTAGATGCTATGAATATTGGTGTCTAAGTTGCTCCTGGTTCAAGCGCCTCGGTTTTTTTGTGCGGTCCGCTGTGCTTGATAGAACCCCAGTCTTAAAGACCCAGGAACAAGAGAGAGAGAAGCGAAAAAGAGAGGGGAGGACAGGGATATGCAATTCACAAGGGCGATCGCCACGGCCGTTCTACTTACGGTTTCACTGGCGACGGGAAGTCTCTTTGGGCAGACGCTAGCGAGTGTGCAAGGCCAAGTAGTCGATCAGAGCGGCGCGGTAGTCGTGAACGCCAACATCACAGTAACCAACACCGCGACTTCGATGATTCAGACGACCAAGACCGATGATAATGGGAATTACCGCGTCCCGGCCTTGCCCGTGGGCACCTATGACCTCGAGGTCCAGGCCTCTGGTCTTGAGCATCAGCGCGCAAAGAGCGTGGTTCTTGAGGTGGGGCGAACCAGCGTCCAGAATTTCCAGTTGAAGGTAGCACAGGCCGGCGAAACCGTTACCGTGATCACTGAGGCTCCGGTTGTGGAATCGACGACCATGACGGTGGGAGAAGTCATGGATCCGCAAAACGTGCAGTTGATTCCGCTGAATGGCCGGCACTTCGTCGATCTCGGTTTCTTGATTCCGGGTTCGGTAACACCGCCGGCGAATGGTTTTCTGGCGCAACCGATTCGCGGTCAAGGTTCACTGGCATTTAACACCGCCGGTCAGCGGGAAGATGCCGTGAACTTTCTAGTCAATGGCATCAACCTGGCGGATATGGCCAATGGCCAAATCACATTTCAACCGGCTATTGCCACCCTCGCCGAATTCAAGGTCGACAATTCCACTTACAGCGCAGAAGAAGGGCGCAACTCAGGCGCGGTCGTAAGTATAGCCACTCGCTCAGGAACCAATGCCTTTCATGGCGAGGGCTTCGATTTCGTGCGCAACGCTATGTTTGACGCGCGTAATTTTTTTAATAAGGTGGGCACGCGGCAATCGCAATTCATCCGCAACGACTTCGGCGGGGACCTAGGTGGACCGATCATTAAGAATAAGCTGTTTTTCTTCGGGGCCTACGAAGGTTTGCGCCAGCGGCAAGGAATTTCGCTGAACACGACCGTGCTCAGCGGTGCGCAAAGAACGGCTGCTTTGGCTTCCTCGGACCCTTCGATCCGCCAACTCGTACCGCTTATTCCGCAAGCCAACGATCCGTCAGGAACAAAGTTTATCGGATCGGCATCGGCTCCAGTAAAGCTCGACCAGTGGTCCGGTGACATCAGCTACTACGTAAACGACAGCGACCGGATCCACGGCTACTACTCGCTTCAGAAAGACACACGCACGGAACCGACCGATGCCGGTGCAGGAAGCACGGTTCCGGGATACGGCGACCAACGCGTGGCTCAGCGACAGCTCCTCACGTTTAGCGAGAGCCATGTATTCAACCCAAACCTGGTGAATGAAGCCCGTTTAGGTTTCAATCGGATCCACATCATCTTCGATTCCATCAACAAGGCTGATCCTACACAGTTCGGGATCAATGATACGCGCAGCGGACCCGTCGGCCTGCCCGAGATTAATATTCAAAGCAGCAACCTCGATTTCGGAGGCGTCTCTGGATTTCCTCAAGGGCGAGGCGATTTGACCACCGTGCTCAGCGATAGCCTGACTTACCTCCACGGTAAACACGGGTTCACGTTTGGCGGCGAAGGCCGACAGGTAAACGACAATGGAACCTTCATTCACGACATCGGGTTTGTCCAATTCGCCAATGCCACGGATTTCATCAACGGGAAAGTTTCGGTGTTCACAAACGGTGGCGACGTCACCCCGCATTTTATCGCCCGTGCGCTCGATGCTTTCGCCATGGACAGCTTCAAAATCACGTCGTATTTTACGCTCGAGCTGGGACTGCGCTACGAATGGAATGGAACCCCGCTTGAAAAAGACAACCGTTGGAGCGAGTTCCTGCCAAATGACACCCTGGTTCAGGTGGGAAGCCACACATTGCCATTGCTCTACAACCAGAACAACAAGAATTTCGAGCCTCGCCTAGGCTTTTCCTGGGACTTATTTCACAACGGCAAAACCATACTTCGATCTGGTTACGGCTGGGCAGCCGATCAGCCACTGCCAATCACGAACCCCGCCCAAAATCCGCCCTTTGTAAATGCGCTACGCTTTGCCTCGGCGGGGGGCACATTCTCCAGCTTCGCAAATCTAGCGAGGGACGCAGGCGCGGCGGGAGCGGCGGTCAATACCGTGGATCACAACTTCAAAAACGCGTACGTACAGTCCTATAACCTGAACCTCCAGCAAGAGATCACTCCTTCGACGGCGATTATGGTCGGATACTTCGGATCGAAAGCGACGCACCTTCGGCAGCAAATCAATCTGAATCAACCCTTCTATACCAGTACCACGACAGGGGCCCAATTGCGGCCGTTTCTGGCGATTGGCGCCAATAGCCCGCTAGCTCCCAATACGCCACTCGGAACCAGCCTCACGGACCGAGTCAGCAACGGTAATTCCAATTACAACGCTCTTTGGGTAACGGCCAATCGCAAACTCGCCAGAGGCCTAGAGTTTACTGCTAACTACGCCTGGTCAAAGTCGCTAGATTACGCTTCGCAGACGAGCCCGGTCCCCTTACAGCCTGAGAACAGCCTGAATATACGTGGCGACTACGGCTTGTCGGACTTCGATGTCCGGCACCGCTTCGTGTTCGTTCCGGTCTATGAATTGCCGTTCAAGAAAAATCGCTTATTCGACGGCTGGCGTGTGAGCGGCATCCTAAGCCTTCAGTCTGGAAGCCCGATGACGTTAACCAATGGCGTGCTTTCGACCGCTTTCACCGGGGTCTCAACCAACAGGCCTGACGTGATCGGCCCGGTGACTATCGTAAATCAGATCATTACTTCGGGTCCGAACGTCGGCCTAATTCAGTGGTTGGCGCCTAACTCGGTTTGTGATCCAAGTGTGGCTCCCTGCGCTCCAGGGATGTCGTATGCGATACCGGCAGTGTTTTCCGCGACCGCTCCGGGCAAGAAAATCTTCCATTTCGGGAATATGCGACGCAATTCGGTGCCTGGTCCTGACTTCAAGAACTTGGATTTCTCCGTCACTAAGACAACCAGAATTTCAGAGCGCCTGGCTCTGGAGCTTCGTGCCGAAGCTTTCGATGTCATCAATCATCCAAACTTCGGCTTCGGCAACGCGACTCGGAACGTGGTGACTGGAAGCGGCACTTCGTTTGGTGTCCTAAACTCGACTCGATTCCCGAATGGGGATTCAGGTTCGGCACGTCAGCTTCAGTTTGCGGCGAAGCTCATCTTCTAAAACAATGCTCGAGACAGAAGGCAGGCCCGGTCAGCAGACCGGGCTTTTTTCTGGGCGGAGGATTTTCGCGAGTCTCAAGGAGAAAATCCACAGCCCTATGGATCTATAGATCGGCAGCAGTCGATGCGGCAATCACCAGTTGTCAATTTGACGTTTGCTCTTGGGGCAGAAAACGAACCGCTGCTGCGTCTGAGAGCGGGAGGGATCTGTTGGCAAGGTGGTTGGAATGCGTGAGTGAGCGTGGCACCCTTCAACTATGTACCTCTTCAAACTACTCAAGTCCAATGTGGAAACTCGACGAAGCTTTGGGCGCGGCGGCGAATTCGAGTCCATTACTCGAAGCATCCCGGCACCGCGATAAAGCGCCGTGCCGGGATGCGAGCCACTGCCTCCGCTTCCTTACTGCTCGAGACCGACTCTTGAACGTAACGAGAATTCGATGCTGCGCTCCTGGTTTACTTTGACCGTCTGGGCCAGATCGATCATTGCCAAAGGCACATCCTGGGCCTCGCCCGTGCCCGGGACGCAGTGCAGGTTCGAGCCCTCCACCCAATACTGGCGAGCGAGGAGAGCGGCGCCCGACTGAAGCGCGATCACCGTCACCGGGTCATCGTTGGCTGATGCGACCGGGAGCGTCGGAATATTTGTCAGCG
>JAFAPG010000781.1 GCA_019247235.1 Acidobacteriota bacterium | reverse complement strand
CTGTTCGAGATAACCCTGATATTTGATCTCAGTTTCGATCGACTTTAGTTGGTTGCGCACGGTTGAAGAGAGCGGTCGTACCGCAGGCTCTTCGCTCGCCCCCGGCTCAGGAGCAAAAAACTCTGGCGCCAGATCACCGAGGAGCGGCAATAGGCGCTCGATCGAGATCTGGGGGCGTTTCAGCAGTTGTGCCAAGGATTGCCCGACTAGGACCGGGCGCTCGCTTGCCGAGGACAACCCAGATTCATCCCCCGCCTGCTCGAGAGATTCGAGCATCGAAGGAGTCATGCGGGTTCGTTCGAGCAGGCCCTTCATTTGTTTCTGGCGTTCTTGCTTGGCAAGAAATTCCGCCCAGGCTTGATCAGAAATCAGACCGACGCGCCGACCATAGGGTGTGAGCCGCCGGTCAGCATTGTCGATGCGCAGGTGCAGCCGGAACTCGGCGCGCGAGGTGAACATCCGGTAGGGCTCATTGGTGCCTTTAGAAATAAGATCGTCGATCAGGATCGCCGTATACGCCTCGGTGCGGTCAAGAAGCAACGCAGGCTCCTTTTTTACCCGAAGCGCAGCATTGATGCCTGCCATCAGGCCCTGGCAGGCAGCCTCCTCATATCCGGAGGTGCCGTTGATCTGGCCGGCAAGAAACAGAGCGCGAATGCGCTTGGTTTCAAGCGTACGCTCTAGCTCCGTGGGATCAATGGCATCGTACTCAATGGCGTAGCCGGGACGAAGCATTTCAGCGCTTTCGAGCCCAGGAATCGATTTCAGAATAGCCAGCTGAACCTCAACTGGCAGTGACGTACTCATCCCGTTCACATAGACCTCATGGGTTCGAAGACCCTCAGGTTCCAAAAACAACTGATGGGTGGTCTTGTCGGGAAATTTCACGATCTTGTCTTCAATCGAAGGGCAGTACCTCGGTCCAATCGATTGAATCTGTCCGCTGTACATGGGCGAGCGATGAACGTTTTCTCGAATAATGCGGTGAGTTTCCTCTGTAGTCCAGGCCACGTAACAGGGCACCTGGGAGTCGTGGTGGGCGACCCTCCGGGTGCGAAAGCTAAAGGGCGTAGGATCGGCATCGCCCGGCTGCAAGGTAAATCGCGACCAATCGATGGTCCGCCCATCGAGCCTCGGTGGGGTGCCGGTCTTCAAGCGGCAGCCCCGCAGACCTAGTTTTTTGAGGTTCTCGCCGAGGAGTACCGCCGGGGGTTCGCCCGAGCGGCCGGCGGGATACTGTTGCTCGCCACAATGAATTAAGCCGTTCAGAAAAGTACCCGTGGTAATGATCACCGCCTCGGCGCCAATCGTGCGACCATCGCGCAAAAGGATGCCCCGCACGCTTCGGGCCGCGGAGTCTTCGCTCGAGCCAGCATCTTCCAGGATAAGATCCGCCACTTCAGCCTGCTTTATCTGCAAATTTCGCTGGGATTCAAGTACTTCCCTCATTTTCAGGCGATAGGCTTGTTTGTCGCATTGTGCCCGCGGCGACCAAACCGCAGGTCCTCGCGAGGTATTCAGCAAACGGAATTGAATGCCCACGGCATCCGTAACTTCGCCCATAATTCCGCCGAGAGCATCGACCTCTCGAACCAAATGTCCTTTGGCGATTCCCCCCACCGCCGGATTGCAAGACATTTGCGCAATCAAATCTACGTTCAAAGTACAGAGAGCGGTCTTGAGTCCCATTCGGGCCGAAGCCGCCGCGGCTTCGCATCCCGCATGGCCGGCACCGACGACTACGATGTCAAACTGTTCGGTGAACCTCACCATCTGTTTATTGTAAATCGAGGTAACGTCTCAGGGGTGCGAAGCTCAAGGGCGAACCCACATGGCGGAAGAGATGCTTAACGGCGAAACCAGTAGATGATAACTGCTGCAAGAGCGCTGACTAAAAGGCTGGCGATCGTGTATCCGTGCCTGCTCAACCAGCTTTCCTCGCCGTCCCTGGGCAATACTACCAGCGGCGGGGGAACCAAAGACTTTTCCTCACAATCAAGACACAGGACGCGGCTATTCGATACGGGAAAGCCGCATGTGCTACAGCTTTGCACTTTAGTCGCAAGCCGAGGAGGTGGCGTCGGCTTTGACACCGGCCAGGCGGGAATCTGTCCTACCACCTGTCGAGCAGACAGCTCCGGCGTGGTTAACTCACTCTGACGCAGGCCGCTTTCGGCCTGAAAGGCGGCGTCACGGTGTTCAAGGGCGATACTGACCATCTCAGTGAGGCGACTGAGGGCCTTTTGCTCGCGTTCTCCCACTGAAAACTCACCCGCCAGCTCGAGCAATCCCTCCACTTTGTGCTCGCGCATGACCGGAACCGCCAGGCCAGTGGTAAGGCCGGTCGAGCGTTCCGTCCAGCTTGGCTTAGCCTCCTCCACGCAGGTGCGGATCGCTTCCCTGCCCAGGTCGACCGGTTGCCCTGGTTCGGGGACAGAAACGCCACTTGCCGCACAATACATCAGCTGTTCGCCCTGAGTCACAGCGATGGCGGCTCCTCTTGCCGCGG
>JAFAPG010000777.1 GCA_019247235.1 Acidobacteriota bacterium | reverse complement strand
TGGCTATGGCCAAAGCGGTCGTTTCTACCACCATCGGAGCCGAAGGTCTGCCGGTTAAACATGACCGCGAAGTCTTGATTGCCGACTCACCTGAGGAGTTCGCCAATAGCATCTTCAAGGTGCTCAGCGACAAAGGCTTACGCCGGCAACTGGAAAGCTCAGCCAGGGAACTGGTCGTCAGCAAATACAGCTGGGCGGCGGTAGCGGAGGAATTCGCTCTTACCCTATCAGGTGCTTGTCGCACCCAAGGAAAGCGGCTTGTAACCCCGCGGCCCTGACCATCAGCATGCGTTAGCGGTGGCTCGGCCGCATCCTGCCAGATGCGCTCGCAACCATTCGATTGCTTGGCTCGCTGGGCTCAACGGGAAACATTCAACTGGTAATTCCTTGCGCCCATGCCTTGCAGCTTGGTCTTTGAAGCTGGGGGGGCGATCTTTTGCGGTGGACTCGGTTGCTCTGGAATTACCGAGCCAATGTTATAGAGCGCCGTTGTATAAGCCACCAGGAAATAAGGAAAAAGCTGATACGCTGTGCTGGCAAAGAAGGCTCCCACAAGATACCCCGGAAGACTTGCCCACAAGCCTCCGACGATCAGTCGAACCTCTGGGTCGGCATAAAACGGTTGCTTGCGAACCTTTTTCAGGTTCTTGAAAGCGGCACGGACGATCAACAAAAAAATAATCAACGCGGGAATACCACATTCGGAAGTCAATTCCGTGTAGGTGTTATGGGTCACGTGCCAGGATCGGGTAAACGATTCGAAATTGCCTGGGCCGATGCCGAGCAGTGGGTGATGCGCGGTCACCCGTAGACTGGTGTTGAGTAATTCTTTTCGTTCTTCCTGGGAATCGCGGCCCACGTCGGATTCTCCGACAATCGAGCTCATGCGTGCGCTGTATCCGGCGGGGGTGAAAAACAAGGCGCCGACGACGAGTATGCCGGTAACGCCAATTAGATAAAAGCGCTTCTGGCGAACTCCAAATTCAATCAGGCAGAAAAGAATAGCTGCGCCTAACGCCAAAAAGCCGGTTCGCGAAAATGTCAGCATGAGACCGCGGATCATAATGAGCAAGCCCAGGCCCCAAAGTATCTTGCTCAATTTGCTGCGTGTCCTCAACAAAAACATAAGACACAAAGGCCAATTCAGAGAGATATTGATGGCCAAATCATTGGGGTTGTCGAAAACTCCTCCTAGCACACCTCCCATGCGGCCCTCGCCCCGGTAGAGTAGAACAGAAACCAAGGTCATCGCTGCCACTGCCCCGGCCTGGACATACATCAATTTTCGCAGCCGGGGAAGGGTAGTGACCACCATACTGACGAGAACCCCAACAATCAGAGTCTTCGACGATCTATCAAGAATTACGTTGAGAGCACCGGCTTTCCACCAGGCAAAGGCTGTCGCCAGGCACTCCCAGAACAGAAGCGCCGCCATCAGACGCAGTTCGATAGGAAATCTCCTGGTCTGGGGTCGAGAGCCTAGGCCGAATAGCAGCGCGATAACGGCAAGCCCCCCTGTGATCTTGGCAATGTGGATGACTTCGAGGCCGGGTACGAAATCTTCCGGTCGGGCGAAGTAAAGGATGGCGAAAAACAGCAGCGTGCGATAAGCGAAGAGATCTCTTTTTTCCAGAGTCGATTTCGCAGGCGTAGTTTCTTCTACCAGAGTCGGCGTGACCATAAATTGCGAGCGATTACCTGCCAATCCACTCTTTTCGTATGCTACCACTGTCAATGTTGGTTCCACCCCCGACTTCCTGAGTTCTTTTCACACGGTCGTAATATCTTGTCGATCGACTCACCCCTGCCTGCTGGCATGCAAAACATTGCTGATCCTCACGATGGAGTCGTCCCGCCCTTGCCCTTTCGTCTCACATCAGAGGTGCAGCGTCCCTCGTAATCTAGGTCATTTTCTGTACCTCCTTTAAGGTCCGAACTAAGGAGTAGGAACTTGACGCGTTCCCCCCGAAATTCGAGCCCAGAAGGAATTCATGAACCCCCAGAATTCGCGCGCACTGACATTTCAACCCTACTGCTGCATTCTGCAGCTGGTTTCCCTTATCACCCTTGCAACCGCCTCGGTTCTTGTCGCTCATGCTGAGCTTAAACCGGTTCCCAAGCCAGAGCTCAGAGCGGCGGCCAATACCGAACTGAGGACCCTCGGGGAGCCGCAGAAACCGGCCCCGCTAATGCTAAGCATTACCCCTACCACGCTGCCTGACGGCCACACACAGGCGGCATACAAAGCCTATCTGCAGGCCCAAGGCGGAAGCGGGCAGTACCAATTTTATCGCGTCAACGGAAGCTTGCCGCCGGGATTGTCGTTGCGCAGAAATGGTGAACTTGCGGGCAGACCGCGTAATGCTGGATTGTTCAGCTTCCGAGTGCTGGTGACCGATCTTCCGCAAGGGGACCGCGGAGAGGCCACCCTCTCGCTCAACATCGCGACGGGGACGCAAGATTCAGGTTCGCCCATCGGTGTGAGCATTTCTCCCCTAGGCCCAACCGTGAATTCCGAGGGCGCGCAGCAGTTCTCAGCAACGGTTAGCAATACTTCGAACACGGCTGTCGCTTGGTCATCCTCGGCTGGCAGTATTTCGACCAATGGAATGTTCACCGCTCCGAAAGTGACTTCCGCGATGAACGTCATGGTGCAAGCCACCAGTATGGCGGATGCAAGCAAGTCGGCTGCAACTTCAGTAATCGTGAGCCCTCCGGCCACACCGCCTTCTGTGGGAATTTCCGTGTCGCCCACGTCCATCCATGTCGCTTCCGGGAGCACGCAACAGTTTTCTGCAACCGTAAGCAACACCTCGAATGCCGCGGTCACCTGGTCGGCATCGAAGGGAAGCGTCTCTTCTACAGGGATGTTTACCGCCCCCAATGTGGCCTCATCGACAAATGTGATTATTACCGCCACCAGCGCCGCCGATCCTAGCAAGAGCGCTCAGGCCTCCGTCACTGTCGATGCGCTTGCCGGAGTGGCTGTTTCGATCACGCCCCTGCAGGCAAGTCTAGCTCCGGGTGCGACCCAGCAGTTTTCTTCGACTGTGAGCAACAGCAGCAATACGACCGTAAGCTGGTCAGCCTCAAAAGGCACGATTTCCGCTAGCGGTTTGTTCACCGCGCCCAGCGTCACCACGGCAACCAATGTGATCGTCGTGGCTACCAGCGTGGCCGATCCTACCAGGAGCGCTCAATCCTCGGTTTCGGTTAGCCCGCTCGCCCCGGTTTCAATATCCATAGCGCCAAAATCTGTGAACGTGGCCTCAGGAAGCGCGCAACAGTTTTCAGCCACTGTTAGTAACGCTTCAAATACGGCAGTGACCTGGTCGACCTCAAGCGGTACCATTTCGGCGAACGGGCTATTCACCGCACCTACCGTCAGCGGCACAACACAAGTAACGGTGCAGGCTACTAGCCTGGCCGACAGCACACAGTCTGCCCAGGCATCGGTTACGATCACAGCTTCACAACCGCCTCCACCACCGCCTCCCGCAGGAGGAAGCGCTGACAACACCTACTGTGGAGCAGGAGACGTTGCGAATTTTGGCTCCAACGACGGCCCCGCTCAGCTTCCTCAAACTTGCTTCTACACGGCAACTAGTGCGACTCCTTCCCCTGGTCAGGTCACTTTTGTTCCATCTGGCTCAAATCTACAGAGTGTACTCAGTGCAGCCAATTGCGGCGATGTAATCCAACTCCAGGCAGGCGGAACATTCAGTGCTCTGCAAGTCCCGGCCAAGGGCTGCGATGATAACCACTGGATCACGATTGAGACCTCCGGTATAGCTTCCTTGCCAG
>JAFAPG010000747.1 GCA_019247235.1 Acidobacteriota bacterium | reverse complement strand
CGCTGACACCGGAGCTTGCCCGCGGAGTCTGTGAGCGCACGGGAAGCACCGCGGTGCTGGAAGGCTCGATTGCACCTCTGGGGAGCCAATATGTCCTGGGGCTGAGCGCGATGAATTGCCGCACTGGGAAAGTGCTCGCCGAGGAGCAGGGTCAGGCAGCACGAAAGGAAGACGTGCTGAAGGTGCTGAGTCAGATTGCAAGCACGTTCAGAAGCCGGGTGGGCGAATCGCTCGCGACGGTTCAACAGCACGACACGCCGCTCGCGGAGGCGACGACGCCCTCGCTGGAGGCGTTGGAGGCCTACAGCAAGGCCTGGAGGGTTCACTTCACCAATGGCGCGGTGGCGGCTCTGCCACTTTTCAAGCGAGCGACGGAAATCGATCCCCGGTTTGCTATGGCACATGCAGCACTGGGGCGCATCTATGCCGAACTGGATGAGTCCGATCTTTCGGCAAAAAGCACCAGCAGGGCCTGGCAGTTGCGATTTGGGACGACTGACCGGGAGCGTTTTTTCATCACGACGGGCTATGAGACGCTGGTGATGGGAAACGAAGAACAGGCGCGAGAAACATTGGAGGAATGGGCGCAGACCTATCCGCGTGATGCGATGCCTCATGCATTCTTGTCGGGATACGCGAACAAAGCCAGGGGACAGTTCGAAAAGGCAGCGGCCGAAGCGGGGAGGGCGATCGAGCTTGACCCGGATTTTGCCATCGCGTATTACGGGCTTGGTGTCAACCAGGCCTACATGGGTCGCTCGGCCGAAGCCGAGAACACGCTGCAGAGGGCGGCCGGACGCGGCCTGGAGATCGATGAGTACATCATGCTCGCCTATGATATCGCTTTCCTGAAGGCTGATTCGGAGGGCATGAAGCGGATTGCAGCGCGGGCTCGAGAAAGGTCCAATGGGGAAAATTGGATTGCCAGCCGCGAGGCCTCGGTACTCGCGTACTCGGGTCAGTTGGAGCTGGCGCGGAACCTGTCGCGTCGAGCAGTGGATCAGGCACAGCAAGCAGGGCAGAAAGAACGCGCTTCACTGTGGGGGGCTGGAGCAGCGGTCCGCGAGGGCCTTTTTGGGAACGTGGCTGAAGCGAGGAACAGGGCGATGGCCGCCCTTAAAATCTCGCAGGACCGTGAGGCCAAGTACGGCGGCGCATTTGCGCTGGCGCTGGTGGGAGATTCCTCGCAGGCCAAAGCTTTGGCAGATGAGATGCAAAAACGGTTCCCTGAGGATACAGCAGTGCGGTTTAGTTACTTGCCATCGGTTCGTGCCCGAGTGGCTCTGAATCATGGCGACGCCGCGAAAGCGATCGATCTGTTACAGCCAGCGATTCCCTACGAACTGGGAGCGCCACGGAGCAGTGTTCATGCGCTGTTTGGAGCATTGTATCCAGTGTACGTGCGAGGCGAAGCGTATCTGGCGGAAAGTCGTGGTCCAGAAGCAGTTGCCGAATTTCAGAAGATTGTTGACCATCGCGGAGTGGTCGTCAGCGACTCAATTGGCGCTCTCGCGCACCTGCAATTGGGGCGAGCTTACACGCTGCTGGGAGACAAGACGAAAGCGGAATCCGCATATCAGGACTTCCTGACGCTCTGGAAAAATGCGGACCCGGACATTCCCATCTTGAAACAAGCCAAAGCCGAGTATGCGAGACTGCAATAGCAGGCTAACTTACTCAATCGCCTAGCGCTTCGCGCCGATTGTGAGCGGCTGACGAGCTACTCGGAAGTTGCCCTGGACCTCTCAAGGTCGGTTTTCCCGAGGCGTAAAAAGGGGAACGGCTCTACATTACGCGGTACTGTGGTCGCACGTGCTCCAGCCAGTACCTTCCATAGTCGCCTGAGCGACCAACCTCCACAATCCTGCCATATGAGCCATTTCGCCAAAAATGCCGGCGCACACACCTGTCTTTTTGTAACCTGCGCGAATCGGAGGAACGAGATTTCAATGTATTATAAAAAGGCGCCCCGTTCTGACGATGCCATTCCTTCCTGCGGAATTCTCGCAGAGCGGTCCTCGCCAAGGGTTCGCGTCGCCGCGCCAAAGTCCGGTGCGCCCTTGACCGCTTCTATGAGAAGGTCATAAACGGCAAGGCTGGCGTGGCCGCCCTCCTGATGGTTTGACATCTGCCCACATTTTCACAGAAAAGTTCGTATACCTCGGCTGGTGGGTTGCGAGGCTCTCAAGGGCGCCACCGAGGGGTGGCGTTCATCGATCCGTCAAACCACACCCATTATGTGCAATCCAGACTGCCTGACAAATTCGCTGAGCGAACTCTGTCCACTTGTGGACACCGGAGCGTGTTTGCGGACACGAATACGTTGCTCCTGTGGAATGTTTCTGAGATAAATCGCTTTGTATCTATCGGATCGGCGCGTCAAGATAGGGAGCGGGACATGCACTCTCAAACAGTGACGGAGGTGTGCCTTGAACATACTGTCCGATCATCTGCGTCTTGCCGTGCGGCAACTACTGAAGAATCCAGGGTTCGTGCTGGCGGCTACGCTGACTTTGGCTTTGGGCGTGGGGGTTAATACGGCGGTATTCAGCCTAGTCGATGGATTCATCTTGCGCCGGTTGCCCTACCCTGAACCGGATCGACTCGGTGTTCTGGTGCTACATGTCGAAGGCATCTCCGAAAGGACGGGACAGTTTGAACGCCAAGACGCCACCAGTCAGGACGGCCAAACGTGGGAAATGATTCACACTGGCGTGCATGGCGTGTCGGCAGCCTCGTTCGGTGGGACCAGCGGCATCAACCTGCAAGCCGGTTCGGGATCGAGTCGCAGTATTCGCTATGTACAAGACAGGCGAGTATCGGCCGACTACTTCAGTGTGCTGGGAATCCAGCCATTCTTGGGACGGGGCTTCAATCAAGAAGAGGACCGGCCTGGTGGGCCGAAAGCTGTCGTGCTCAGCTACGCCCTCTGGCAATCCGCGTTTCACGCGGATCCCCAGGTGCTTGGTCAAATGGCCATTCTGAAGGGTGAGCCGCATAAGGTTGTGGGAGTGTTGCCGCCGGGAGCGCAAGTGACCGGCACTGCCGATCTCTGGACTCCCCTGCAGCCACACGAGAGCGGAGAGTGTGGAGGAGATAACTGCGAAATCATCATGCGGCTGGTTTCGGACGCGAGCTGGCAACAGGTCTCCGCGCAACTCTCTCATATACGCAAGCCGTGGTTCGACGAGATGAGCAAGACCAAGGGAGGCGCGTGGTTCTATGTGTCTCCGATTGACAAGAGTCCGGATAACGAGATGCGTAGGCGAGTTCTCGGATTGATGTCCGCAGTTGGTCTGGTACTGCTGATCGCATGCGCGAATCTGGCTGCGCTGACGCTGGTTCGAGTGGTGCGCCGGACGCCGGAGATCTCTACGCGTCTGGCTCTGGGTGCCAGCCAGTGGAATATCCTCCAACAGTTTTGGTTAGAGAGTGTCGTTCTTGCCCTTGCTGCATCGGCGATCGGACTCGTACTCGCTCGCTTCATTCTCTCGTCATTGCCGGGATTCGTGCCGAGCTACATGCTTCCCCTAGGTGGAGTCTCCCTAGACTGGCGCGTTCTCGGTTTCACGCTGGGCGCAGCGCTGTTTACCAGTCTGCTCTTCGGCGCTTTGCCAGCGCTTCACACGTGGCAGGTCGATCTACGCTCTTCGATGTCGGTCGGGGGCCGGTCGGTGGCGCGAGGGTCGATTCGCCTGCGCCAATTGTTAATCGGCGGCGAGGTCGCACTGACGGTCATTCTGGTGGCTGCGGCGGGGCTCGTCATTCGAAGTCTGATTTATCTGGAAACCCTGCCGCCCGGCTTCGACGCCACGAACGTAATGACGGCAAGTGCTTCTCTGGACGATGCCCTCTATCGCGAGGCAGCTCCGTTTCGGAACCTGAT
>JAFAPG010000738.1 GCA_019247235.1 Acidobacteriota bacterium | reverse complement strand
CTCACGTCCATCAGCGCAGATCTGGCGCGCGAATTCCCAGCAACCAATGGCGATCATACGATGCGCATGGGATTGCTGCTGGACCGAGCCCTCGGAAACTCCAGGAATGCACTGTGGCTCCTGTTGGCAGCTTCCGCGATGTTCCTGCTGATCGGGTGCGCCAATGTAGCGAATATGCTTTTGGCACGCGGGGTGAATCGCCAGCGCGAAATGGGTATTCGCATGGCTGTGGGAGCCGGGGCCAGCCGGATTCGGCGCCAGTTGCTGACTGAGAGCTGCGTGCTTGCGACGCTAGGGGGAATTGCCGGCTATTGCTTGACCGTAATCGCCTGGAAAGTGTTGCCCGCCGTTGCTCCCACAAGCGTTCCGCGATTGTCGGCTGCTCGCGCGGATGCGAAGGTCTTCGCGTTTTCCCTGGCAATCGCCGGCGCGAATGGAATCCTGTTTGGTATGGCGCCAGCATTTCGAGCCATCCGCAATCGCGTCGTTCCCGGTCGCGCATCAACAGTCCCGGTGACACTGGCCGGTTCGCGTGATCGCCTGCGCGGCCTTCTGGTCGCGATCGAAATGGGATTGGCAGCGACCCTGGTAGTGGTCGGCGGTCAACTTCTCGCTAGCTTCGTATCTCTCCTGCGAACCGATCCTGGTTTTGCCGCGGACCGAGTACTTGCCTCAGTAATCATTCCCGATCAAGCTCGCTACAACACGCCTGAACTGCGCGGGCAGCTTTATCGTCGCATCTTGGAGGCAGTTCGGAGGGCTCCAGGCATTGAGAGCGCGGGAACCATCGATGCGCTTCCCTTCAGTGGCGAGAATCACGGCGGTTTGATAGGGACCAACAATGCGTCCGAGAACCATAATCGGGTACCCGCGGAAATCGATATTGTGAGTTCCGGATACCTCGAAACCATGGGTGTACGGCGGATTCAAGGAGAATGGTTCCGCGACCAAGATATGACCGACAGCGACTCAGTAATAGTGAACGACGTTGCTGCGCAGAAGCTATGGCATGGGGAAAGTCCGATTGGAAAGCTCGTGTGCGTTTATTGCTCTTCCAACAAACCCAACGATTGGAAGCGCGTCGTGGGTCTTGTCACGAGTATTCGTCACCGCTCCCTCGATGAGCCGCCACAGCCTAGCTTGTACATGGTGTCGCACTCACTTGAGCACGCTGCCTTTGTCGTGGTAAGAAGTGATCGGCCCATGAAGGATGTCGATAAGGAGATCCGTACCGCCGTTGGGAGTGTGGACGCGAATCAGCCTGTCTTCGTTAGTGCGACCATGCATGACCTGATTGACGACTCGCTCGCGAACCGACGTTTCATCATGGGGTTGCTTGCCTTGGCAGGATGCTTGGCGCTAGTGATGGCTGCAGGAGGTGTATACGGCGTCACGTCGTACGTTACCTCGCGCAGGACGCAAGAGATCGGCGTGCGGATTGCTTTAGGAGCAACCCGACGCGATGTTGAGACCCTGGTATTCCGCCAAGGATTCTTAACCGCACTGTTAGGACTGGTATCAGGCGTGATATTGGCTCTCGTCCTAGTAAGAGTGCTGAGGAGTGTGCTTGTAGGTGTCAGCGCCAATGATGTTCCACACCTGTGGATCGAAGCGGGCACGGTAATTTTCGCCGCTGCATTGGCGTGCTGGGTCCCGGCTCGGCGTGCTTCCGGAATCGATCCAGCGATTGCGCTCCGACAAGAGTGATGACTGTCGCCGTCTTAACATTGCAGTCTGCCTCACACGGGTACTCTATTTAATAATTCAAGGGCGTGTTTAGGTTGCTCAAGCGGCCACAAACTGTCGGTCTCGGGGATCGAACGCCGCGCCCACCCTTATTGTTATTAACGCCAGCGGGCATGGCACTATGTCACTGCTCTTCGTCTGCCGTTGAGCAGTCAAATTGCTGGTCCCCCGAGAATTGAGTCCGGCCGACCTCAGATGACGACGGCGTTTCATCGTCTCTGGGTTCAGGATCAACTGACCTGAGAAGTGACGGCCGCGCGCGCATAGGCAACCTGCGCTGATCTGGCTGGAGATAGGCGCGTCAAGCGGTGAGAAACCTCTCATCGGCAGTGTTCAAAAACGTGACAGCTGTTCAATTTCCGAGCAATTAGAGGCAGCACCGTTCGTCCCTGCCCGACGGCAATCGCACACTTTCCCAGGAAAATCTCAGAATCCTCGAAAGGCCATTAGATTGCAATCAGTAAAGCCACAGGAGAAACCGCCTGAAGGAAGCCCTTCCCTGGCAGTTGCCGGGCGCGCGTCGAAATTCTTGTCAACCAGCAAATATTTCGATAGCCGCTCTGGCGATTGCGGTCCAATTTCGGGCGACATCATTTTGGAGAGGCCATGGAAATCGACGCACCCGCTTTGAAAGAGACGGCACAGCCCCAGGCCAACGGAGCCAAAATTTTGGTGGTCGAAGATGATGTTCCTTTGGCTCATTTCTTACGACGTGGTTTGGAAGCTAACAATTATTGCGTTACCGTCGCTCACGAGGCCGAGTCGGCACTGGCAGACATCTTTGCCAGCTGCTATGACCTGCTGGTCACGGATTTGAATTTGCCGAGAATTGACGGAGTGGCCCTGATCCGCCAAGTGAGTGCCACCGTCCCTAAACTCCCTATTCTGGTCCTCAGTGCCCGGGCGGCAATCGACGACCGCATTGCGACGCTGGATTCAGGCGCCGATGATTATTTGGTTAAACCATTCTCTTTGCAGGAGCTGCTGGCGCGAACCCGTGCACTTCTGCGGCGCAATGGAAGAAGTCCGCGAAATATCATCCAGGTTGACGATTTGCTCTTGAGTCGTCCCGAATTCCGCGTGGAACGGGCGGGAAAAATCATTGAATTGACAGCCAAGGAGTTCGATCTACTCGAGTGCCTGATGATCAATGCCCATCAGGTAGTTTCCCGGGCTGCGATTATGGAAAAGGTATGGCGAACCACCTATGACGGCACCAGCAACCTGGTCGATGTGTACGTAAAGTATGTGCGGGACAAAGTGGATGCCGGCTATTCCAAGAAGTTGGTGCGCACCATTCGTGGCGTGGGTTACATGCTAACCGATACCGGGAGAGGACTTTCCTATGCCGATGACGTCGCATGATCCTGAGCTCATGCTGCATGCTTTGAAGCAGAAAGCGGAAGAGGCAAGAGCGGCGCTCCATCACTCCGCTCAGCGGCTAACCGTGCTGAAGGGAATACTCGAGCTGGCGGTGTCGAAGAATGGAACCATCGAGGAGCTCCGTCTTGTTTCCGAGACGGCGCTCGAGGAAGCGACGAGGCTCTCCACATATTTTGACGAGCTTCGTGGCACGGTGCGATCGTGTGTGTCGCTGTTGGATCAAGTCGAGTGCACAGCCGGGGGGGCCTGAGATGAGCACTGCTACGGCGATCTCCCACTGCGTTCCCATGGCATGCGCCGGAGCTGAGGCCATCGGAGTTCTCATCGTAAGCTCAAACCAGGGCTTACGCTGCGAGCTCAGGGAGCGACTCCGAGCCGGCCGCTGGTCGGTCCAGGAAGCCGGGAGCGGCGCCGAAGCGTTAGAGAAGTTAAGCTCTGAGCCGATGAGCGTCATGGTTCTCGATCCTGGACTTCCCGATCTGCGAGTCGACGACTTTAAGCAGATGATTCAAAACCAGTTCCCGGCGATCACATTGATACCCGTGAATCCCCACACCGGACAGCCCGTGGCAGTGTCGGCTTCTCCTGATTCGATCAGTCTGGAACTGGTGAGACAAATCGGGGCTGGGGCAGCTCTCAATTCGGGCAGCCCGCCTTCGGTCCGCGAGCTCGACCGCGAGGGCCTAAAAGTTCATAACGCCATCCCCGAATTCGTGGGCCGAGCGGTAGCGGTGCATAGGATGAATTCCTTGGTTCATATGGTTGCGCCTCGTGACACGACGGTGCTCATTACCGGCGAGAGCGGAACCGGAAAAGACTTGGTGGCACGAGCCGTGCACCATCTTAGCCCGCGGCGGCAAAAGCCATTTGTCATTATCAACTGTGCTGCTATTCCCGAGGCACTGCTCGAAGCGGAGCTGTTTGGCTTCGTGAAAGGCGCTTTTACGGGCGCGGTTCAGTCCCGAATCGGACGCATTCATGCTGCCCAGGGGGGGACTCTATTTCTCGACGAAATTGGCGACTTGCCCTTAGGTTTGCAATCGAAGCTGCTGCGCTTCCTAGAGCAGGGCGAAGTCCAACGCCTGGGTAGCACTGACACTTTTCGCGTGGACGTACGCGTGGTAGCGGCCACCAACTGTAATCTTCGCCAGCTGGTCCAGCAGCGGTGTTTTCGCGAAGATCTTTTTTATCGTCTTTCCATTTTTCCCGTAGAGCTCGCCCCCCTGCGAGAACGGGTGGAAGATATAGATCTACTGGCGGAATATTTTCTTGCCAAATTCTGTGCCAATCAGGTCACACTCGCACCAGAAGCCACAGAGCTTCTGCATCAGCATATTTGGCCTGGGAACGTTCGTGAACTGCGCAATGTAATGGAACGTGCCAGCATCTTGGCTGGAACTGAACGACTCATTTTGCCGCAGCACATCCTAATCTGAGCCGATAACGAAGATACAACCGGTGGAGATGGGCGGGGCGAGGAGCTAATCGTGCTGTTCGGGCTCATCCCTACGATCGCTCCGGTAGCGACTGACAGCCATCGTCGGACTGTTCTGATTCCGTAACAAATCGAAGATAATCGTGCTCGGATCCAAACCTGTGGCACATTAAGCCCAAGCTTGTTAACGGCAAAAGACGCTTGGTTCCCGGCGCGCCGCCCCAAACGGCCGCCGGGACCTCGATGGCGAGTTCACAGTCGGCTGACCAGTTCTTTAGCCCGCCAGCGAGAGGAGCCAGTCGGCGCTCTCAAAAGTACGGGGTACGTTGCTCGGCCAAGCATTGTTGGATTAGCGGCCACGTGTGCGCCCTTAAGTTCAACTTAGATATTGACTTGGGAGCTGTGAGAAGTAAAATTTTGTTCATCGCCTTTTCGAACCAGCGGTTCCCACCGAGGGGAGGAAGTGCGCAGCTCCCAAAGGCGAGCTGGGGCTTCACGCAGAAACCCACCAACGGATCTGGCTAGCGCCAAAGTCTGCGGCGAACGTTTGGGTGCTCCCTGGCCGGTAAGCTTCTGCGAGCCCACATATTACTGGAGGCCACAAAGTTTATGTCTGCGCCTCACTCCGTTCGTACGATGATTTTCAAACCAGGAATGATCGCGCCTGCAACTGGGGTGTTGGCCCTGGGGGCAGTCTCAGCCGCGCTGTGGAGCCGGCTGACTCATCCAGCGAACTTTATGCCTCACGGCTACTGTTATCTGTGGAATACAAAGCTGATCTGGTTGCATGTTGTCTCCGATAGTCTGATTTTTCTCTCTTATTTATCCATTCCCTTCACTTTGCTTTATTTCACGAGGCGCCGCCGAGATCTCCCTTTCAACTGGATGTTTCTTTGTTTTGGGACCTTCATCGTGGCGTGTGGCTTCACTCATGCGATGGAGGTCTGGACACTGTGGCACGCAGACTTTTGGTTGTCGGGCATAGTGAAGGCAGTTACGGCATTGGCCTCCGTGCCGACCGCAATTCTGCTGGTCAGACTTGTTCCACAAGCTCTAGCTCTGCCCAGCCCGGAGGATTTAAGAAACGAAATCGCCAACCGCAAGCGGGCAGAGGTGAAGTTTAGAAGGCTTTTAGAAGCGGCTCCCGACCCCATGGTGGTGGTAAATCGCGAGGGCCGGATCGTCCTGGTGAACGCTCAGACAGAGAAATTATTCGGATATGAACGCGAAGAATTGCTGGGACAACCCATGGAGACGCTGGTGCCAGAAAGTTTTGCCCTCGGCCACCTCTCCCGGCGCGAGGTACTCTTCGCAAATCCGCAGATTCGAACCATGGCCAAGGGTCTTGAGGGTAACGGCCGGCACAAAGACGGGCACGAGTTTCCCGTTGAGATCAGCTTACGCCCACTCGAAACCGAGGAGGGCACCCTAATTTCTAGCGCCATTCGCGACATCAGCGAACGAAAGCGGGCCGAGATTGCGCTCAAGCTCAGCGAAGAACGTTTCTCGAGCGCCTTTGAACATGCCGCCATTGGCATTGCCCTGGTGGGCACCGACGGGCGCTGGCTGAAGGTTAATCGAGCTCTCTGCACAATGCTCGGCTACACGAGCGAGGAACTGCTGAGCCGGACCTTCCAAGATATCAGCCATCCCCAGGATTTAGAGCTGGACCTAGAATATGTGCGGCAAATCCTGGCGGGGGAGATCTCTACCTACCAGATGGAGAAGCGATATTTTCACCAAGCTGGACACGTGGTTTGGGTGATGCTGTCGAAGTCCCTGGTGCGAAACGAGCACGGTGAGCCGCTGTATTTTATCTCCCAGATTCAAGACATAACCAAGCGAAGATGCGCCGAGGAAGCGCTCCAGGCAAGTGAAGAGAAGTTTCGAACCGTTGTCGAGACCGCCCACGACGCCATCGTTACCGCCAATATCGACGGGGACATCGTCGATTTTAATCAGGCTGCGGAAAGAATGTTCGGCTGCTCACAGAGCGAAGCGAGGGGCCGAGCCTTGACCATGTTGATGCCGGAGCGCTTTCGCGAACGCCATAGATATGGCCTCAAGCGATATCACCAAGTGGGCGAATCGCATGTTTTGGGGAAGACCCTCGAACTTGCCGGCCTACGGCGCGACGGTACGGAATTTCCTCTGCAATTATCTCTTGCCAGTTGGACAGCGAGAAACCAGAGGTTTTTCACCGGGGTGTTGCGCGACATAAGTGAGCGCAAGCGGATTGAAGACGAAATCCGCGATTTGAACCGGCAGATGGAGCGACGCAATGCCGAGCTCAGCGCAATTAACCGGGAACTCGAGAGCTTCAGCTATTCCGTGTCACACGATCTGCGAGCACCGTTGCGTGCTATCGACGGTTTCAGCCTGGCTTTGCTCGAGGATGCCCGGCACAAGCTCGCGCCTGAGGAAATGGCGCATCTTGATCGGGTTCGTGCGGCTACACAACGAATGTCGCAGCTTATCGATGACCTGCTTGGACTCGCCCGAACCGCGCGCCGTGACATCTCGCGCGAAACCGTGGACCTCAGCCAGTTGGCAAGCGAGGTTATCGCTCAGCTGCGAGCCTCTGATCCAAATCGGATGGTGAGCGTGAAGGTTGTCGCGGGCTTGGTGGTCGAAGGCGACCGACAGCTGCTACGCGTGCTGCTCGAAAATCTTTTGGGCAACGCTTGGAAGTTCACCTCCAAGCGCTCCGAAGCGCAGATTGAGCTAGGAGTATCGAGCGATGGTCCGGAACCGGTGTTTTTTGTGCGGGACAACGGAACCGGTTTTGACATGAAATATGCCGACAAGCTATTCGGGGCTTTTCAACGTCTTCACAGCGAGAACGACTTTCCAGGAAACGGTATAGGCTTGGCTTCCGTGCAGCGTATTGTTCATCGCCACGGAGGACGCATCTGGGCTGAGGCTGTCGTAGGCCAAGGGGCGACCTTCTATTTTGCTTTGAATGGACTCGATGATCACGACCCCTCGCCGAGTCTGGTAACGATGGGCTCAGATTGGACCAGCTAATGAAGAAGCGCTGACCTTAGGAAAGAGCCTGCCTGAAAGCTGTCGGTCGGAACGCGCAGCTCGCTTCCCGTCGAGGTTCGACGCGAACCTCATCCTGCCGGTGCTGATTGTCCGTGGTTAGTCTTGTCCGTTGACCCGCGGGCGTGCTCTCAACCCCCATCGAAGCTCGCATGATCGAGCACGGCTGTCCCGATGGTTGAACCGCTTTGGCTGGCCTGGTGGTGGCATTCGTCCTCTGATTCAGCAAAAAGTGGCCTTTCGTTGACGAAGATTTACCATGGATTACCGACTCTTTACCAGTTCGCTGAGCGCGACGTGTTTGACTAAGGCTACTAGCCAGGGAGAGTACCTGCTGAGATCGGGGGGGCTGCCCGAGCATCTTCAGCCACTCCGCTTGGATCCAACTATATTGCGATTCCCAGCGAACGAGTGCTGGTGGCAAGGGGCTTCATCAACAGCTCAGCTGAAGGCCCGGTTTGGCGGAAAACTGCAAACCGCCTATGAGTGAGCGAAGGAGGAATACATAACCGTGCAGCTTAGGGAAGCCCAATTGGGCGAGACGAAACTGCGGACGTGGCTAGCAGGTACCCTCGAAGGAGATGCTCTTGGCTCTCAGCTCGTACCCAACCTGAGCAGAGGGAAGGGCTTTCGGCGGGAACTTCGAGTCAGGTGGCTTTTGGCGCTCCTCGGCGCGCTATGTCTTTCGCTATGGAGCCAGGATCAACCCACTTTTTCGTCAGAAGTGAAAGTTGTCAATGTCTTGGCTACAGTGCGAGACAAGCACGGCAAAGTCGTTTCTAACTTGACCAAAGACGATTTCACAATCAATCAAGACGGCCACCCACAAACCATTCGCTATTTTACAAAAGAGACGGATCTGCCGATGACTATCGGTCTATTGGTGGACACCAGCTTTAGTCAGCGGCGCATTCTCGATCAGGAGCGCAGTGCCAGTCATGACTTCTTAAGTCAAATCCTGCGCCCGAACCAAGACAAGGGATTTGTCATTCACTTCGATCGTGAGGTGGAGCTGCTCGAGGACGTCACCCCGTCTCTGGACAAACTGTATGACGCCTTAGGCCAATTGCAGACGCCTCAGTTCCGGCAAGACAATGATAGCGATCCTTCGAGTGAAGACGGTAGGAGAGACCGTCACCATGGGGGTACTTTACTTTACGATGCAATCTATCTGGCCGCCAATGAGGTGATGAAAGGACAGCAGGGGCGAAAGGCGATCATTCTGCTCACAGACGGGGTGGATCGAGG
>JAFAPG010000265.1 GCA_019247235.1 Acidobacteriota bacterium | reverse complement strand
TATGTAACAGGATTGGAGCGTGGGGTACGGACTATGGGGGATTGGTCGACCAAAATCACTTCTTCGATGAACTCTTCGCCTTCGAGATGGTCGAGGAACGGCCATTGGAGCGGCGAGCCATTCCTCTGCTTCTTGGCTGCCGTGAGCGCCTGAAATAGCACGTCGTGGAGCAGTGTCGATTTACCCGATCCCGACACACCCGTAATCGCAACTAACATGCCCAAAGGTATGCTTACGTCCACATCCTTGAGGTTATGCGCCCGGGCACCGCGCAAGTTGATTTGATAGCGCCCCCGCCGGCGACGACTGCGAGGGATTTCAATTCGCAAGTCGCTGCCCAGGTAGCGTCCGGTGAGGGAGGCGGGAGCCTCTTGGATTTGCTGATAGGTGCCTCTGGCAATGACGGTTCCGCCGTATTCGCCTGCACCCGGCCCAAGATCGACAATGTAATCGCTGGCTCGCATCACATCTGGATCGTGTTCCACCACGAGCACGGTATTGCCAAGGTCTCGTAGGCCATGGAGAATGTGAATCAAGCGGTGTGTGTCCCGGCTGTGTAGTCCAATCGAAGGTTCATCGAGCACATAGAGAGTTCCGACCAGCTGTGACCCCAGGGAAGTCGCCAACTGAATGCGTTGCGCCTCACCACCGGAGAGGGTCGAAGTCAGCCGGTCGAGCATGAGGTATTCCAAGCCGACCTCGTTCAGAAAGCGCAAACGCGAGCGGATCTCATCAAGCAGCCTTTCCGCAATCTCAGCCTCTTCGCGCGTGAGCTCGACGTGGTTGAAGAAAGCGGCTGCTTCCTGAACCGTCATGGCGCAAACCTGACAGATGTTCTTGCCTTCAATTCGTACCTGGCGCGCCTCTACACGCAGGCGAGTTCCAGAACAATCTGAACAAATAGAGTAGCCGCGATAACGGCTAAGAAACACACGCACGTGGAGCTTATATTTTTTCCTTTCTAAGTGCTGAAAGAACCCGCGAATGCCCATGAATCGTGCTTCGCCTTCGACGATCAGCCGTTGTTGCTCGGCAGACAAGTCATTCCAGGGGATATCGAGAGGAATAGCTACTTGACGAGCAAAGCGCTTCAATTCCGTGAACAGGGTGCGGTATTTGGGTTTGCTCCACGGTTCTATGGCGCCCTCGTTCAGTGTCTTCGCTCGGTCGGGAACGACCAACGTTAGATCAAAATCAATGGTGTTGCCAAAGCCCTGACAACGGGGACAAGCACCGTAAGGATTGTTAAAAGAAAATAGCGATGGCTCCGGCTCTTCGTAGCGGAGCCCGCAGTTTTGGCACTCAAAACGTTCAGAGAAGCGCAGTTCCTGGTCGGCTTGGCCTTGGCCGGGAGCAGGTCGAAACACCACTTCGCCGGCTTCGCGAAAGGCAATTTCGGTTGCGTCCACGATGCGGCGGCGCACGTCGCCACTGACGGCGATTCGATCGAGCAGGATAAAGATAGGCTGGGAAAAGTTGAGGTCGAGCAACGATTCCGGGGTTGAGAACTCAAATACCTGCCCGCGTTGGAAAAGACGATTGAATCCGCGCTGTCGAAGCTCGAACAACCGGTTCTTGAGGGTAGCAGCCGGGTCGAGCTGAGACGAGCCAGCTTTTTTCTTTTTTCTTTTTTCAGTTTTTTTGCGCTCCGAATCTTTGCCGACCGAGGATCGGGTGCTAGGGGAAAGCGCTAGACCAGGCGAGGAGGATGACAGCAGGGGGAAGAGCACCTGCAAACGCGTGCCTTCGGGTAACTTGAGCACAGCCTCGGCGACCTGGTCAGGGCTGTCTTTCCGCACTTCCCGGCCGCAAGCTTTGCAATAGGTTCTCCCGATGCGAGCGAAAAGCAGCCGCAAGTAGTCATAAATCTCGGTCGCCGTTCCGACGGTCGAGCGCGGGCTGCGCGTCGTATTCTTTTGCCGAATGGCCACTGCGGGAGCGATACCGGCAATGTGGTCTACGTCTGGCTTTTCGATGCGCTCGAGAAATTGTCGAGCGTAGGCAGACAGTGACTCGACATAGCGTCTTTGACCTTCTGCATAAATGGTGTCGAAGGCCAGGGAAGATTTTCCTGACCCCGAGACCCCGGTCACCACCGTCAATGCATTGTGGGGAATCTCAAGATCGATATTCTTTAGATTGTGGACGCGGGCACCACGCACCACAATGCTTTGATTCGATGATTCAAGCATGAAAATACACGCGAACCGTGCCTAAATCAGGTGGACACGTTCGATTTGCACGTCGGGAGATCAGTTGATGACCCCGCGAAGGTTGCCGA
>JAFAPG010000175.1 GCA_019247235.1 Acidobacteriota bacterium | reverse complement strand
TTCACGCTCATTACTGGCCTCCCGGCTGTATCGCAGAAAATGTCATCGTTCACCGTCCAAACTCCTCTCAACCAATGGCCACGATCACAAGGCTCATCATCACGAGCAACCTGTTGGCCTTTTTGCATCGGCGCGCCAGCTTAGTTCGCGCCGAAGGAATGCAGGTTTGGCTGAACCGATCGGACTTCTCGATGCAGAGCTCAAACGATGACCAAAATGCGACAGATCGGTTTGAGGCCGATGACAGTGTGCTCGAAATAGCCGGGAAAATACCCGCCCACGCGCTGAAATTCCGGTTACGCCACTTCTCGCTCACTCATTCGCCCGCGACCAAACTCACCCGCTTCGCTGCAGAATTTGAAAATCCGCTTCCCCCAGGGCTGGTGCGCACCTCCGGACAGTTCGGACCCTGGAATAGCTTCGATCCATCCGAAACCGCTCTCTCCGGCAGCTACTCCCTCGAAAACGCGGACCTGGCAAGGTTTGAATCAATTGCCGGCCTGACTTACTCTCAGGGAAAGTTCGCCGGCACGTTTTCACGCCTCGAGGTAGAGGCGGAAACAAAGACTCCGGAGTTCAAGGTTACCGAGACCGGACACGCCCTTCCCCTGGAGACTCACTTCCACGCTGTCGTTGATACCAAAAGCGGCAACGTCTCACTCGAACGAGTGCACGCAAGCTTTGGACGGGACCAAATCGAGGCACGGGGCACGATCGCGGAGATCGCCAACGGTCCGCGTACCGCGATTTTAGATTTTGATTGTCGTCGCGGACGCATTGAAGACACCTTTTACCCTTTTATCCATAGTCCCACATCACCCCTTATGGGCGTGGTGTCGTTCACGATGCACGTTGTCGTTCCCGGAGGGAGCGAGCGTTTCCTAAAACGAATTCAATTGAATAGCGACTTTCGCTTGCAGGACGCGCGTTTTACTCATGATGAAACACAATCACGTCTCAATAAAATCGCCGAGGTGCATGACCGGCACGAACCGCAGCCCGGCGACACATTCTCTGACTTTGAGGGTAGGGTGCGAGTAAGCGGTGGCATCGCGCATTTTTCCCAGTTATCGCTCGAAGACGGGGGCGCGAGCGCGCAATTTCGCGGCAGCTACAATCTCGTTGATGAGCGGGTCGATATGCATGGCAAGCTCGAAACTCAAGCCACCCTGGCAAACACGACCCATGGAATGAAAGCTGCCTTCGCCAAAGTGCTGGAGCCCTTTTTTAAGAAGAAGCCACACCAAAATGTGGTTCCGGTTCGAATCGGCGGCACCTATGCCCATCCGAATTTTGGTTTGGATCTAAACACAAAGATGTAGCCCGAGGAAGGGCGGATTAGTGCTTTTTGACTTTCTTTTTGAGCGCGGGAGTTGGCTTTTTTTCGACCGCCTTCTTCTCCGGTTTGGGGGCCTTGGCCTCGGTGGCGCGCGGGGAGGATGACTTCTCCGCCTTGGGAGCTTCGGCAACCCGGGTGACGGCCGCCGCGGCGGGCTCAGCTTTCACTTTCTTTTTTCGGGTCGCCAGCGCCACGCTTGGGGCCGGAGGTTGAGCGGCCGCCTTGGCTCCCCGACCTCGTTTGGGAGCGGGCGGCGGGGGGGGCGGGGGCGGAGCAAAAGGCTTGAGAAAGTTCAAGCGCTCGGTGCGAGAACGTAATTTGCCGTCCAATAGAAGAAGAAAGACGTCTTCGGCAATCTTGGCATACTCCGGCAGTTGCGGAGTAATGAGAAGCTCAGTCATCTCGGGCAAGGGGAGCTTCTGTTGCACCTCCCGCCATTTGCCGAAGAAGTTTTTGATTTTTTGCGCGACCGCCTGCTGCTTTGCTGTGACCGCCAGGAATAACACCATTTCCTGTCGCGCGTTCGACAGTAGCTTCCAGGTACGAGACGGGGTAGCTGCCTCTTTGCCGGTCAGACGTTTGGCTAAATCCTTGGCATGCTCTTCAAGATCCCGCCAGGCTTCGGCCAGATCCCTGCGAGGAATGGTTTTCCGTATTTCTGCCGCTTCTTTTTCGCTGAGCCGTGCGGTTAGAAAATGCATCACCGCAGGCGCAGGATCGGGTGCATATCCAAGCTCATTCATCTGTTGGCGTGCTTTCATCAACTGCATCAGTCCATTGCTATCCACCTTCGCGGTAGTCCAGTGCGAGCTGAGCACCTTGAGCCAACCCTCTTTTTCGAGGACGCGAATCACGTTTAGGGGATCGTCTTCATAGGCCAGTTGCTCGGTCTCATAGCCAATCGCGCTCTCGGTCATGTATTCGATGTAGTTGTTTTCCTTGGCCGAGTCATATCGCGCTTGAGTGCGCTCTTCGAGCGCCCAGTGGAAGCGCGCGGCGAAGCGCGAGGCGCGGATCAATCGCGACGGGTCTTCCACGAAGGCGTAGTTCTGCAGAATGCGAAGCAGCTTGGCTTCAATATCGGCGGCTCCGTTGAACGGGTCCATCAACAAACCGCGAGAACCTGGATTCAGCGAAAGCGCCATGGCGTTTACGGTAAAGTCGCGCCGCCTAAGATCCTCAATGATGGTAGCTGGTGTCACCAGCGGAGGCTTGCCAGTTTTTTCGTAACGCTCAATGCGCGCTCCGCTAACCTCGGCCCGCACGCCTCCCGGCAACGTCACGTACAACAACTTGAGGTCATCATCGACCCCACCAATGACCGCCCCAGCCCGCTCAAAATCCTTCTGCAGCTTAAGAGGATTGCCCTGGACGGTAAAGTCCAAATCACGGATAGGGAAACCGCTAATAATGTCGCGCACCGCGCCGCCCGTCAGATAGACGTTCATCGAAGCGGCACGGGCAATGTCTTGAACCAAAGTGACGCCCTTTTGCTGAGCGGGCGTCAGCCGTAGTTCCATGGTGTATATGTAGTCAGCCATTCTCGGTCGTGAACTGCTGCCCTACAGTGCCCTGGCTCGGGGAGAAATCCACAGTCTGTGGAAATCTTCGGAATATCCAATGTAAGTGCTTAAATATGAATAGGTTGGTTTCATGTCGCGCGGCCGAGCGAACTACAGAAAATACCACAACGTTATTATTTTGGCTACTGCGAACCTGGATACCTGGGAGTTTTCCGGGCAGAAATGCGAAAATCAATTTGAATTATGGAGCACTTTGCTATGTCGGTAATTGGGCAATTTTGACAATTGATTTTGCCGCGGCGGGCACTCCAATTCGCGATTTCCCAACTACCCAGTTTCCATGCCTTCCACACACAAGAAAGTCATCGTCCGCAAAATCGACCGGGACACGGTGAATGGTTACGTTGCTCCCTCGCATTTTGTGGATGACGGCAAGCTGCAACTGCTAAACACCAGCGGCAACGTGGTAGCCATTGAACTTGCGGACATTAAATGCGTGTACTTTGTGCGCGAATTTGGCGACTCCGATTCCCTTTCGCGCAAGACCTTTACCACCCGGCCGCGGGCCGAGGGTTTGTGGGTAAGAATTCGCTTTAAGGATGGGGAGGTCCTGGAAGGGCTGATGCCGAATGACCTCAGTCTGACGACGCCGGAAGGGTTTCTGATCAATCCTCCCGACTTGCGTTCGAATGTGCAGCGCCTATTTATTCCGCGCGCTTCGCTGGAGTCGCTCACCGTGTTGGCCGTAATCGGGGGCACGCGGCGGCAACGGCGGGGAGCCGAAGATCTCAGGCAGGTACCGATGTTTGGTGAATAAAGGCGAATAGCCTCTCGGAGAAAAAAGCCCGCTCATGAGGAGCGGGCTTTTTAATCGTCCGAGCTCTCACCGGCGTTCAACCCTGGGTTGGATGCAAGACACGGAAGGTGCTTCCGCCACTCGACCAAACCAGTACCAGCGCATCTTCGCCCTTGGGAATACTACCGAGAGCGCGTTCGACTTGTGCGGCGGATTGAACCGGATGACGGTTGACCTCAACAATGATCTCCCCCGGCTGCAGTCCGGCGTTGTCAGCCGAGCTACCTGGGACGACCCGTTCGACCACCGCTCCATGAACATTTTCGCCGGCCTCGACCTGCTGTCGTAGCTCCGGCGTCAGATCAGAGAGCCCGAGACCCCAACGGGGCTGACCGCTTGCCGCGCTTTCCTCCTGCTGCCGATTGTCGCGCCCATTCATGGCGTTAAGCGTCACCGGGATCTTTACTGTTTTTCCGTCGCGCAACAGTTCAAGATCAACGGTCGTCGCCGGCTTCGCCTGACCAACTTCAACTTGCAACTGCCCAGCATCGTTGACTCGCTTGCCATCGAGTCCGGTGATCACGTCACCCACCTTGAGCCCAGCCTTCGACGCAGGGGAATCAGCTTCTACTTGGGTAACCACGGCTCCGGAAGCATTGTCCAAGTGAAAGAATCTGACCTCGTCGGGGGTGACGTCACTGATACCGATTCCCATATAGCCATGCTCCACTTTGCCAGTGCGAATCAAGCTGTCCACGGTGGGGCGCACGATCTGCGTAGGAATGGCAAATCCCATGCCGGCAAAACCGCCCGTGGGCGAGACTAGAAACGTATTGATGCCGACAACTTCGCCGTGGGCGTTGACCAGTGGGCCGCCCGAGTTTCCTTCGTTGATGGCGGCATCGGTTTGAATAAATTCACCGGGAGCCCGCCGGTCCTGATTGAAGGGGTTGGGACGGTTTAAGGCACTCACGATCCCGCGGGTGACGGTAAAGCGAAATCCCAGCGGATTGCCAAATGCCAACACCGTTTGTCCAGGATGCAATTGGGTGGAATCACCCCAGGGAACGCTGGGCAAACTCCGAGCATCGATCTTCAGCACGGCCAAGTCCGTCAGTGGGTCGGCTCCCACCAGCTTCGCCGCAAATACGCGTCGATCGTTCATGGTCACGCGAATATCAGTCGCACCCTTCACGACGTGGTGATTGGTCACGATGTAGCCGTCAGGTGAAATGAGAATGCCGCTTCCCAAACCGTGCACGACCTGAGGCTGGGGGTGAATTCCCTGAAAGAAGTGCTTCTCAAAGGGAGCGAAGGGCGGCAGAAATTGCTGCGGACCTTCGCTATCGTCGTCATTACGCTCGGCTGCATCCGAGCGAGAGGAGGAAAACCTCGAAGTCACGGTGACATTTACGATCGCCGGGGTGACTCGCGCCGCTACCGTTTCCATGGCTTGATCGAGGGCCAAAAGTGCACTGACGCGGCTGTCATCAAGCGGACCTGCCGCAGGTAATGCAGCGGCCGCCCGCGCCGGCTTGGCGAATTCATAGACCCCAAGCGCTAACCCGAGGCCGATCGCCAAAATCGGCACCAGTACTCGCCGCGCAAGTCTCCTTCGTTGAACAGCTGTAGTCATAATCCTTCTCCTTAGGAACTAATAATTTAGTTGTAACTGCCAAAAAAATTTAGATCGCGTTCAGTAGAATGCCCTCCTCTACATTTTGTCCGGCAGAGTTGCCGGCGCGGATTCGCCAAACACACAACCTCCAGACGGCGCCACCAGCTTCATAGGTTTCGCGCGTCTCGACTACGACCAGCATCTCGGCTGTGCCTTGACCCTTAAAGTTTGTTCGGCGCGCTTGGGCTGCGGGCAAGCGCTTGCGAGACCATCGGGCGCTGGCGGAGATGATTTGGGGGCGAGAGTAGGAGGAAACGTGATCTTCCCCAGGCGGGTGCTTCGGAACAAACTGAAGGTTGAATGCGGGAGACGCCTGCGGCAGGCTAGCCGAGATCACGGGTGTTTTCTCAAAATCGACGATTCGCGGGGAATAAGGGAGAGCCACGAAGACAGTGACGATCAAGCCTGCGACAAGGCTCAGCGCCGGCCGCGAATTGCGATTGGAGGGTGGTCGATGTCCATCCAGGATTCGCCGCAAGCGGGTTGAGATCTGGGGGAAGCGCCCGAGAGCATGTTGTGCCAGCACCAGCGCTCGGTCCAACCCCATCTTTTTGGCAAACAGCCTCTCCGCCAAAGAAACCAGCGAAGCCGCATAGAGGTGCGAATCCGGAGTGCAGGCCAGGACCATATCATCGCATGCCATTTCCCGCTCGAGCACCAATCGCCGGTCGATCCACCACACCGCCGGATGGAAGAAAAAAAGCGCCTTGACGCAGTTTTGCACTAGATTCGTCCAATCGTCCCA
>JAFAPG010000405.1 GCA_019247235.1 Acidobacteriota bacterium | reverse complement strand
TCGCCCAAGCCGACCATGAGGCCGGACTTGGTCACCATCCTCGGTGAGAGCTGTTTGGCCCGGCCCAATAAATTTAAGGTCCGTTCGTAGCGAGCCCCAGAACGCACCACACGATAGAGGCGGGGAACTGACTCGGTATTATGGTTGAGCACATCGGGTCGCGACCGCACGACCACCTCCAAAGCTTGGTCGAGGCCTTGAAAATCCGGGATTAACAGCTCGATGCGGCATGTGGGCAGCAAACGGCGAATTTCGAAGACCGTTTGCGCAAAAATTCTCGCGCCGCCGAGATTATCATCGTCACGATTGACACTGGTGACCACCGCGTGCTGAAGTCCGAGGCTGGCCACGGCTTCGGCCACGCGGCGAGGTTCGTCGAAATCAAGCGGCAACAGAGGTCCCTTGGGCACCGCGCAAAAACCGCAGCGGCGCGTGCAAACCTCGCCTAGCAGCATGAAGGTCGCGGTGCCATGATTCCAGCATTCCCCAATATTCGGGCATTGCGCCGATTCGCAAACCGTGTGTAAATTGAGGCCGCGGGCGAGCTTCTTCAGCTGGTGAAAATTCTCCCCCACCGGCGCCTTAGCCTTCAACCAAGCGGGTTTCGGCTGCCGCACGCGCGGACCGAGCTCGATTTGCACTAATTGTGAGCTGCTAGCCACCTACTTTATTCTACAGGTCCTTCCGGCTTTTCCCCCGATTAGGCGAGCACGTTATTATTATAGAAAGGGGAGGTCTGGAGGATAGCGGCTGTCGATCTTGCTGGTGCCATGACTTTTTCCCTCCGAGGTGTCGCCTGGACGGCGTTTGTGGTAGCGGTTGGCCTGCTGGTAGGGTGCAGTATCTACCTCTACCGCGCCACCAACCGACTGTTTTCAAGCGAAGCTTTGGTCGGCCATACCCGCGAGGTCGAGACCGCACTTGAGGACCTGGGCAGCGATGTTTTCCGGGCCAGCAATTCAGGCGAAGCCTTCGTGCTCACCGGCGACAGTGGCCAACTGAGTGGCTACGAATCGGCCGTCCAAGACATTCCCCAGCGTCTGGCGCAACTGCGCCACTTGACCGCCGACAATCCCGAGCGTCCGGCGCAACTGGATTCGCTCGCCTCGAACATTCAAGCCGAGCTTGACCTGGTGAACGGATTCATTCAAGCTCACAAGCGAGGTTCCTCTAGCATCGACGCCGACGCGCAAATGGCGCGGCGCACCTCTGAGCTGCAAAATCGCGTGATCAACCAGGTGGCGGCGATGCGCGATTCTGAAGACCATCTGTTGTACTCTCGTCAAGCGCTGTCGACCGCCAATTACCGCCATACCTTAGGTTTAATCGCCGTCTCCTTTCTCCTGGCTTTGGTGCTGTTCGGCACACAGATGCTGCTGCTCACCTATGCCTTTGCCGAATCCCATCGCACCCAGACCGCCGCGCGCCGCAGCCGAGAAATCGTCAATGCCTTCTTCGCCTCCTCCACCGTTGGCTTTGGCATCCTGGATTCCGCATTGCGTTACAGCCGAGTCAATGACGTGCTTCCGCGAATGGCTGCTCTTCAGCCAGAAGACTTGCTGGGAAAATCGGTCATGGAAATTTTTGGGTCTCGTGGGGTCCGCATCGAGGCTGCTCTGCGCGATGTTCTCATCAGCGGCGCCCCTTTGCTAGATCGCGAAGTCACGACCGAATTGCCGGGCAAGCCTGGGCAGTTACGCCATTGGCTAGTGAATTACTTCCCCGTGCCTGACGAGAGTGGCGTCTTTACCCAGGTGGGAATTATCGCAGTCGATGTCACCGCCCGACGCAATGCCGAGGAAGCGCTTCGCAAACTGAGCGGTCGCCTTTTAGGCATACAGGATCAAGAGCGGCGGCGGATTGCGCGTGAACTGCACGACAGCCTGGGACAGTATCTGGCCGGTCTGAAGATTGCGGTTGAAATGCTCAGCAACGCGCCGAGCTCGGATAGGAACCGCGCGCTCTTGGCTGAATGCAGCGAGATTCTAGAGAAATCCATCACCGAAACTCGCACTTTGTCGCATCTATTGCATCCGCCGCTCCTCGATGAGGCGGGCTTTGCCTCGGCCGCCAGTTGGTTCGTCAACGGGTTTTCCCAGCGCAGCGGGATCCCTGTG
>JAFAPG010000243.1 GCA_019247235.1 Acidobacteriota bacterium | reverse complement strand
TTAGCCTGTATGGCTTGAATCTGCTTCCCCGTGCCATATTCGTCCTGAGCTCCTTGCAGCACCAGCACCGGACAGCGAATGAGATCCAGAAATGACTCGATATTCCAATCCCTAAAATTCGGATCGAGCCAAATCCTGTTCCATCCCCAAAACAGCGACTCAGCATTGGTGTGATAGCGTCCCAGCCGTTGCGCCAGGTCGGTCTGCTCGTAGAGTGTTTTCGCCTGGCTGATGCTTGAAACCGACAGATCTTCGACAAACACGTGCGGCGCTTCCAAAATAAGCGCGCTCGGCGAATCGGGAACGCTACCGGAATAGATGATGGAAATGGAGGCACCATCACTGTGGCCAAGTAGCACCGGATGCTCGATCCCGGCTTGGGCAAGAATCTCCGGAAGTACCACTTGTGCCTCATGATGCATATAGGACACAGACCTCGGTTCCTCGAGGCAATCGGAAGCTCCGTGACCATACCGGGAATAGACCAGTACTCCAGCACCAGTTTCTTCGGCTAGCTGAGCAGGGAAATCCTTCCAGTGAGCGATAGAACCCAGGCCTTCGTGCAACATTACAATCGTGGGAAGGCTCGAATAACGCGCTTCGATTTGGACTGCTTCGAGCGAATGGCCATCGACAACGTAGGTTTGAGAGATACCGCTAGCTCTCATAGAAACACGACCCACTCAGCCGCCCACCATGGCCGAAGCTAGCGATTGCCGGACCGGGGTGGCCCTAAGGGCCTGAATTAACATTTCCAGACTGGCCTCAACACTACGTCGCGCAGTGTCCACCTCGATATCGGCCTTGCTGTAAAGCACTTCTCGCTCGGCCAGGATTCGGCGAAGATCCGACATTGCCTCGCGGTTATTGGACATCGGCCGCATGTCTCCTTGCGCAATCACACGCTGCATGTGCTCTTCGGCTGAGGCTTTCAACCAAACGGTGAAGCAGGAAGTTAACAGTCGCTCAAAGGTGCCCGGCTCGGAGACGAGGCTGCCTCCCGTCGCGATCACGAATCGTGGATATCGTTGCAGCACGTCTTCGAGACACTGCCGTTCGAGCTGACGGAAGCCACTCTGACCGCGAAAATCAAAGATCAAACTGAGAGTTAAGCCGCTCTCTTGTTCGATCAGGTGATCGAGTTCAAGAAAGGGCATTTCCAGGCGTTCGGCCAACCCGCGTCCCAAGCTCGACTTGCCAGCTCCGCGAAGACCAATCAGGGCAATGCGCCGATGGCGAGCAGCAGGATCAATTCCGCCGAACTGATCGAGCAATAACTGATGGGCAAGCTTCAGATCGTCGAGCGACAAACGCCGGAGAAACTCGACCGTATGCACAAGTTCAACCGGCGGTTCTGGACCTTCCAGTAGCAAGTTGTCAAGCGATACGTTGAGTGCCTTTGCCAAGCGTCGTAAGACCAGCACGGAAATGTTTCCCTTGCCCGACTCGATCTCCGCCAGGTAGCGTTCGGAAACTCCCGAGTCGCGGGCGAGCATTTTGCGCGTCATTCCGCGCCGCGCTCTTGCCTGGCGCACCCGCTCGGCGAGCAACTTTAGAGGGTCAAGGGAGCCGGGCCTGACATGAGAGCTGCGTTGGCCAAGTTTCGACCGTTGCGACCTTCGCCCGCCCCTAGGTTGCGAAAGAATACGATACCTCCTTAGACGCAGCAATTTACTCTGCGGTCAATCGCACAGACTAGGCCAGTGAAAATCCCTGTCGGAGGTCCAATCATGAACGTGATCACTCCGCGCCCCGCGCGTAAATTTGATTCCGTCGAGGTTACTCCGCCCCCGGGGCAACCTCTCGGCTCGCCGGCAACGCCCCCTGCGCCTAGCCATGACAGGCAATATACTGCAACATCGTGCTCCAACCAAGCAAATCTTGCGGGTAAAACGCCAAGCTTGCTGAGACGACCGAGCAGCAGGGTAATGGCATTATTTTGCATGTTGACTCATTGACGCAGAGAAGGAAAATGCATTATGGTTGAACCGTCATGGGGCAGAAACTCCCTGCCGGACCGGAGTACATGGACGCCGCTGTTCAAAAACCCAACCCCAGTGTTGCCGACTTTGTAGATTTCCAGACAGCGCCCCGCCACTACCGCCATTGGAAGTTGTCAGTGGAGGGTCGGGTGGCCCGGCTGATCATGGACGTTCAGGAGGAGGGCGGCATACGTGATGGCTACAAGCTCAAACTGAATTCCTACGATTTGGGAGTCGACATCGAACTACACGATGCTTTGCAGCGTATCCGGTTTGAGCATCCGGAAGTTGGATGCGTGGTTCTCACCAGCGCTAAGCCGCGGGTTTTCTCGTCCGGTGCGAATATTTATATGCTAGGTCTTTCCAGCCATGCTTGGAAAGTTAACTTTTGCAAGTTTACGAATGAAACGCGAAATGGGATGGAGGATTCGAGCGCCTACGGTGGTTTAAAGTTTCTGGCCGCATGCAACGGATCGACCGCCGGTGGGGGGTACGAACTGGCGTTGGCTTGCGACGAGATCGTGCTTATCGATGACCGCTCATCGGCCGTTAGTTTGCCGGAAGTTCCCCTCCTCGGGGTGCTGCCCGGAACTGGGGGCCTAACCCGCGTCACAGATAAGCGGCGCGTGCGGCGAGATTTGGCAGACGTGTTCTGCACTTCACCGGAAGGCGTTCAAGGACAGCGCGCCAAGCAGTGGGGGCTCGTTGATGCGGTGATTAAACCTCAAGAATTTGATAACTATGTACGCAACCGCGCCACTTCACTGGCTCAACAAAGCGATCGTTCGGAACAAGCCCGCGGCATTCCGCTGACCCCGCTTGCGCGCACCATCGACAATCATGGATATCACTACAGGTACGTCAACGCGGAGTTCGATTCAGAGCGTCGCACGGTAACGTTAACGGTCAGGGCGCCTGAAGCCAGCGGGCCTACATCCATGGAAGACATTCTTGGGCAGGGGGCGCAGTGGTGGCCGCTCGCTATGGCCCGCGAGCTTGACGACAGCATTTTGTCGCTTCGCATCAACCAGCTGGATTTGGGTCTTTGGATCATAAAGACAGAAGGCAATTGGACGAACGTCATGGCGGTAGATTCCGTCCTGTTTGCCAATCGGGGACACTGGTTCGTGCGCGAAACCATTGGGATGATGCGGCGGACCTTCGCCCGGCTTGACGTGAGCTCACGATCCCTGTACGCAATCATCGAACCCGGATCGTGTTTCGTCGGGAGTCTATTTGAACTCGCAGCCGCTTGCGACCGTATTTATAT
>JAFAPG010000143.1 GCA_019247235.1 Acidobacteriota bacterium | reverse complement strand
AAACTCAGAAACAACGCACATCCTATGATGCGATGTAAGTACATTCACGCCACCCCCTCATGTAGATCTAGGCGATCTCCTTATAGCGAGGAACTCGGGGTCTGTTGTTGCGCTGAACAATTTATCTGACTTAGAAATTTTTGACTTGGCTATGCCGCTCTTGGTTTCTGGCTTTTAAAGTACTCGGCAGCGGGTGAGGTGCAAAGAAAATAAGTAAAAATTGTCAGCAATAGCGCATGTACCGCTAACTGGCGCAAAGAGTGGAAACTGATCACGACATGAAATGCGAGCCAGAGAAGCCCTCCCCACCGCGCCCAATTTCGCCCAAGCAGCATGTACACTCCGAAGATGATGGCCAGCACTCGAATCAGTAGGATCAACCATACGCCGTACTGAAGCGGAAACCGAAGCCGCAAATCCTGCGCGTGGAACGCAAGCCCTAGGATGCCCGCGGCTATGAATATCCAGCTGAGGATGGCAACTGAGACTGGCCGCGTTTGCCCGTCTCCGGGTATTTTCTGGGGAATCGAGTTTCGCTCCCTTCGACGGGTGGATCCCATCATCATCTACCTGTTCCCGACTAATTCCCTGGTAATCGTAAAGTTCGAATCGATGTTTGCTGAGCTGGTGAACCATCAACCTTCTTCGCCTACACTAAATCCTCGACTGTCAGTTGCCCTCCCTTCCAGGAATCTTCAAACTGCTTTTCCACGAACTCAGCGTCGTAGCTGCGCTTCTGAGCTTTCAGCGCTTCGTGCAAACCGAACAGCGAGCGCGGGTTCCTTGGATTTCGTTCGAGATCTTGGCGAAACACCTGCTCTGCCTGCATAGCGTCTCCCTTCAGCAAAAGCACTCCTCCTAATGACTCTCGCACCGGATAGAACCAGTCGGGCGGCTCATCATAATGGAGCGAGTCCTGGGTTGCGATGGCTTCTCGCAGCATGGTGGCGGCACTGCCAAGGTCTTTTCTGGCGAGTGCCAGTTGCGCGCCCAGCACGTGCTCAGCGATTTTCAGGATATCTTTGGTTTTATTGTTAATTGGCATCTGAAAAATCTCGTCGGGCGGAGTAGCCTTCTCCGCCCTCGAAACAATTTGGTATTCGGCTTCGGCCTCGCTAATTGTGCCTTTGCTAGCCAACGCCATACCACGCGCAAAATGCCAAAACACGGTAGTAGCTTTCAGGGACGGTTCCGGCTCTTTCCAGGCCAAAAGCGCATCCCACTTGTGGAATCTCACTCCCACCGCTAGGGGCACCGTCATGAACCCTTGAAGCGGGAGCCTGTCTTTCGCGGCTGGCCCAATGTGCTCGCCCAGCAGCTCCGCCCCTCCTCGTAATTTCCGGTCATGGCAGCGGCCATGGCGATGAAATGAAGATTGTGCGAGTAGTACATCATGGGGTAGAGCCCCTGAGCGCCACTTCGCTCCATGTAAGCGCGATCCACGGCGGCGGCGTCCTCATTGGTTTTCGCCGCCGCGGCGTAGTCGCCAGTGCGAATGTAGATGTGGGCAGGCATGTGGACCAGATGTCCGGCTCCGGGCGCGAGCGCCGCCAAACGATTAGCCGGTGCCAGTGCGCGCTCGGGAGAATTCGAGGCTTCGACCGCATGAATGTAGTAATGCACCGCGCCCATGTGATTGGGATCGCGCTTGAGGACCGATTCAAGCGTGGCGACGATCTCCTCGGTTCCCTCCTCGGGGCTGCCATCGTCATGCCAGAGCCCCCAGGGATGGAGATTCATCGCAGATTCGGCAAACAAGGTGGCTGCATCGAGGTCGTCAGGAAAAGACTTCATCACCTCACGCATAGCGTCCCGATAGGCTTCGGCCGCTTGGTGGCGATCGGAGGAGGAATCAGCAGGAAAGCGCCTGGCCATGGCATTGATATATGCCCTCTCGCTGGCTGACGCTTCTGCGCTCAAGCTAAGGGCCCGTTGAATGGCGTCGTGAGCCTGCCGAAAGCGCTCCTCGCTCGCCGGGTCGTTGTAATTCGGCCCCAGCGCCTCCGCCACCCCCCACCAAGCCATGGCGAGCTGGGGGTCTAATTCGGCAGCCTTGCGAAAGGAGCGGGCCGCCTGCTCGTGGTTAAAGGCATAAATCAGACGCAGCCCTTGATCAAAGAACTTTTCTGCCTCGGGGTTGCGCGTTGAGATAGGGTGGTGTAAATGACCTAAGCCCTCGACCAGCATCACCGGCCGTGACGACATTGCCATCGTATCTTCCTGAGCCCGAGAGAGAACTCCCGCACATAGCATTGCCGCTATCAGCCATCGAAGACCTTTCATTTGCACCTCGGCTTAATCTAGCCTGCCATCTGGGCCAGCCAACCTTTGCACGGGCCGATGATCAGCAGGAATCATACGACGATTGGCCAGCTGTTCGGAATCTGTCTTTCTCACCCACAAATCAAGAAGGACCTCCCGCCGACAGCGTAAGCGCGTAAGCCGCCCTAAATTGGGACACTTCCTTTTCCGGTGACACCTTCGTAACGAACTTGTGGTTGAAAACAGCCACGACTTCTTGTGCCGAACCGTAATTTCAAAGCATGCAATCTCGCTTTCTTGGAGTGTTGCCCTAACATGTCGAAGATTCTCGTAGCGGACGATTCACGTGTGCAAGTCACCCTGTTTCGTAAGGCCTTGCTCGAAGATGGCTTCGAAGTAGTGGCCGCCCAGGATGCCCTACAAGCGGGCATGCTGGCGCTACGCGAAGCACCCGACGCCATCATTCTCGATATCAATATGCCCGGAGGATCGGGCATTGAAGTTCTGAAACGCTTGAAACGGTCCAGCAAAACAGAGCACATTCCAGTCGTAGTTGTCAGCGGCAATCAGGATCCCAACGTTCGACAAGTTGTCCATGAACTAGGAGTTGAGGAGTTCCTGGCAAAGCCGGTGGATCTTTCTCAGTTGCGAAAGACACTACTGCAGTTATTCCCAGCACAAAATATCCCGCGGCCAAGCTGATGGCAAAATTTCGAGAATACGTCCGCTTGAAAAGCCGCTCTCGACCGTGCCCTTCCCCCGGGATCCCTCCTTTTAAGAACTCATCAGCTAATCAACCAGAGGACCCGGCTGGAGTGGCTGCCGCAAGTTCCCATAGTCCCGGCGCCGAATAGACTCGCTTTACGGCAATCCAGGAGTAATCCAGACGGCTGTTTTCTCGCTCGCTAACCGGCCAGGTGCTCGACTCGTCTAATTTTAAGGATATGCCATCCCATAGCTTGTAGTTCCTGGCCCAGGGTTGCTGCAGGTCGGGTTTCCGTTTAAAGTAAGTGATTACTTACTTCCCTGACCACATGCGACTGCGATCCCCAGACCGCAGGAAACAGCTCCTGGCAATCGCCATGAAGCTGTTTTCCGAACAAGGTTTCGATGGCACGAGTACCCGCGCCATTGCCGAGGCTGCCGGTGTCAATGAGGCCCTGATCTTTCGGCATTTTCGAAGCAAGGAAGACCTGTTCTGGTCGGTATTATCCGAACATGTCGAACGGCGGGGTCGCTCACGTCGGATTCGCGAGCTCCTCGAGTCCCAGTCTGACGTCCGCGAAGTGCTGGTGGGAATCGCCGAAACTCTGCTTGAGCGCACGGGCGATGATGCCGCCGTGACACGCTTACTTTTTTATAGCGCACTGCGGAATCGGGAGCTCTCAGGACGGTTTTTTCGCGCTTACGGACAAGAAAAGCTGGACTTGTTGGCAGACTACATTCGCAGGGCAATCGGCAATGGGCGCTTTCGTCCGTTGAACCCGGTGCTAGCAGCACGCTCGTTTCTTGGCATGATTGTCTACCACTACCTGGTCGAAGAAGTCTTTGGTACGGCACACGGTCAGGCGTTGTCAACACGGGCCATCGCCCAGCAATTAACCGCTATTTTTCTCGCCGGGATCGCTCCCCCGGGCGGAGTCGAGAGGCAGCGGAGGAAAGCTAGTGCAGTGAGGCTTCGCGCAAGTAGCAGGGATAAAAGCTTCGTGACGGTTGTAGCCGAACCATGATCATCGCGCACGTGAACTCCGAAAATACGGCAGCACCGGCGGGCAAGCTGGCCGTTCTCTGGCTCGCTAGCCTGGTCCTTGCCCTGGCGGTCACCTGTGGGTGCGGCAGCAAACAAAGCCTCGAAGCGGCCTCGCCCATGGCCGGGAAGGCAGAGGCACGTCCGCCTGCTCCGGTCGTAGTTTCTACCGCGGAACGACGCGACGTTCCCGTCGAAATTACTGCCATTGGCAACGTCGAAGCCTATCAGACGGTGCAAATTCGCTCCCAGGTCAATGGGCAAATCGAAGCCATTCACTTCAAGGAAGGCGACGACGTTCACAAAGGTCAGCTGCTTTTCGCCTTGGACAAGCGGCCCTTCCAGGCAGCGCTCGCGCAGGCCCAAGGCAACTTAAAACGCGATGAAGCTTTGGCTGAAACCTCTAAGCTTGAGGCAGCGCGGTATTCGCGTCTCGAAAGTCAGGGAGTGGTTTCACACGAACAGGCCGATCTTGAACGAACGCAAGCCAGCTCAAATTCCGCCGCAGTATACGCCGACGAGGCCGCCGTTGACGCCGCCCGGGTGCAGCTGGCCTACACCGATATCTACGCTCCCATCGATGCCCGTGCCGGCGCTCTGATGATCAATCTGGGGAATCTGGTTAAGGCAAACGACACCCCCTTTTTGGTGCAGCTCAACCAGATCACGCCCATCTACGTCACCTTCACGGTACCCGAGGCGCGCCTGGCCGAGGTCCGCCACTTCGCTGCCACCAAGTTGACGGCGCTGGCCTATCCCAAGGGACAAAACTCCAATCCTGCTCAGGGGCTTCTGAGCTTCATCGACAACTCCGTCGATCCACAGACTGGGACCATTAAGCTCAAGGCTAGTTTTCCAAACCGAGACCGCCGTCTGTGGCCTGGCCAGTTCGCGAATGTTGTCCTGAGGCTTTCAACTCGCGACAACGTGATTACGGTTCCGACCAAAGCGGTTGAAACCGGGCAGCAAGGGGATTATGTCTACGTGGTAAGCAAAGATGAGATTGCCATCCCTCGTCCGATAATCACCGTTGGCACCTACCAGAATCTAACCTTACTGAACGGCGGGTTAAATCCGGGAGACACGGTCGTGGTGGATGGGCAGCTGCGGGTTACACCGAACGGCAAGGTCCGGGTCGAGAGCTCTGTGCCGCCCAGCTCCGTCGTGGGGAGTGAAAACAATTCAAGCGATAGCGCCACCGGGACAGGAGGAGGCGGGGTGTGAGTATTTCAGAGCTATTCATCAAACGCCCCATCATGACCACCCTGGTGATGGCGGCCATCCTCATTTTTGGCATGTTTGCCTATCGTTTTCTCCCGGTCAGCGACCTGCCCAATGTCGATTTTCCCACCATCCAGGTCAATGCCCTCTTGCCGGGCGCTAGTCCGGAAACGATGGCTTCCTCGGTCGCCACCCCCCTCGAAAAGCAATTCTCCACGCTCGCGGGCATCGACTCGATGACCTCGACAAACTCGCTTGGCCAGACCAGCATCACCATTCAGTTCAGTCTCAGTCGCAGCCTTGACGGTGCCGCGCTCGACGTGCAATCGGCCATCACTCAGGCGGCGGGACAACTTCCGCCTAACATGCCTACCCCGCCCTCGTTCCGCAAAGTCAATCCCGCCGACCAGCCAATCCTCTACTTGGCGCTGAGCTCTCCCACTTTGAAACTTTCCCAAGTTGACGAGGCGGCCGAGACCACCATCGCGCAACGCGTTTCGATGGTGAACGGCGTGGCCCAGGTACAAGTGTTCGGCGCCCAGAAATATGCGGTGCGCGTGCAGGTAGACCCCAGGGCCATGGCAACTCGCCAGATCGGCATCGACGAGGTCAGCAACGCTTTAAATCAAGGCAACACCAACATTCCCACCGGGACACTGTGGGGGAACGCCAAGACATTCACTATTCTCTCCAACGGACGGCTGCAGAATGCCGCTCAGTTCACTCCCATGATCGTGGCCTATCGCAATGGGGCGCCGGTGCGCATCGCCGACATTGGCCGCGCCATCGATAGCGTTCAAGACGACAAATCGGCGGGCTGGTTCAACGGCAATCGCTCCATTGTGCTGGCCATTTTGCGTCAGCCGGGCACGAACACGGTTGAAGTCGTCGACAGCGTCAAGCAGCTGCTGCCCCAACTGGAAGCGCAAATTCCGGCTGCGGTTAAGATCAGCATACTTTACGACCGTTCCGAGTCGATTCGGGCCTCGGTCAACGACGTGAAATTCACTCTCCTGTTGACCGTGGCACTCGTGGTCATGGTGATCTTCCTGTTTCTAAGGAACCTATCGGCCACAATCATTCCTGCATTGGCGCTACCGATGTCGATCATCGGTACCTTTTCGGTGATGTATCTGCTCGGATATAGTCTGGACAACTTGTCGCTGATGGCGCTCACCTTGTCGGTGGGCTTCGTGGTTGATGACGCCATCGTGATGCTTGAGAACATCGTTCGCCACCTGGAGATGGGCAAGACTTCCCTCCGCGCCGCCATCGACGGGTCGGGGGAAATCGGTTTCACAATTCTATCGATGACATTGTCGTTGGCGGCGGTGTTTATACCGCTTTTGTTCATGGGCGGTATTGTCGGACGGCTGCTGCACGAATTTGCCGTCACCATTGGCGTATCGATTCTGGTTTCAGGTTTTGTGTCCCTGACTCTCACCCCAATGCTTTCGAGCCGCTTCTTGAAGCACACGCACCGCGAAGGCCACGGCCGGCTTTACAATGCCAGCGAGCGAGTCTTCGATGGATGGTTGAAAGGTTATCAGTGGTCGCTTGAGCGCGTTTTGCGTCACCGCCTGGTCACCTTGCTCTTCTCCTTTGTGGTGATCGGGCTTACCTACTACCTATTCACGATCTCGAAAACCGGGTTTATCCCGGACGAAGATCAGGGTCTGGTGTTCGCCTTCACCGAAGCCTCGCAAGGTATCGGCTTTGGCGACATGATGAAGCTGCAGCAGCAAGCCACCGAGGTGGTGCGCAACGATCCCCACGTGCTGAACACGATGTCCGCGGTCGGACAGCCCACCAATCAAGGCCGTATCTTTTTCCGATTGAAAGATAAGAAAGATCGCCCCAACCGGTTAAGCGCGCAGCAGGTCATTCAGGAGCTGCGCCCGAAGCTGGCAACCATTCCCGGCATTAACGTGTATTTGCAAATCCCGCCTACGATTCGCATTGGCGGCAGTCTGACCAAGTCACAGTACCAGTACACCATCCAAACGCCGGATACAGAGAAGCTCTACGCTTTGGCTCCGAAAGTGGAAGCGGCGCTGCGAGAATCAGCTTTGCTGCAGGATGTTACCACCGACCTGCAGGTAAAAAATCCGCAGCTCACCGTGAACGTTGATCGCGATAAGGCCTACGCCCTCGGCGTGTCGCCCGATCAGGTGGCAAATTCACTCTATTCAGCCTACGGCGCGCGCCAGACCAGCCTCATTTATACGCCTAATAACGAGTATTACGTGATTTTGGAGTTGTTGCCCCAGTTCCAAAATGACCCGGCCGAGCTCTCTGAGTTGTACGTTCACTCAACCAGCGGCAAGTTGGTTCCGCTTGACACCATCGCCAAACTGGTTCCCTCCGTAGGCCCGCTCACGGTCAACCACTTCGGACAGTTACCGGCCGTCACGGTCAGCTTCAACCTTAAGCTCGGAACTGCTCTTGGCGATGCCACCAACTTTGTGGAGGAGACGGTGCGCAGAATCATGCCCGCCGACGTGACCGGAACCTTCCAGGGAACGGCGCAGGCCTTTCAGAGCTCTTTCGTCGGTCTTGGGCTCCTGCTGGCGGCGGCCGTTGTCGTGATCTATATCATTCTTGGGATTCTCTATGAAAGCTTCGTCCATCCCGTTACCATTCTTTCGGGCTTGCCGTCGGCGGGAGTTGGCGCCCTGCTTACGTTGATTGTCTTTCACCAAGAACTCAATCTCTATTCTTTTGTCGGCATCATCATGCTAATTGGCATTGTGAAAAAGAATGCCATCATGATGATCGATTTCGCCCTGGAATCGGAGCGCAGCGAAGGTAAGAGCCCGGAAGAGTCTATCTACCAGGGCGCTCTGGTTCGGTTCCGCCCCATCATGATGACCACGGCCGCGGCGCTGATGGGCACGCTGCCCATTGCTATTGGCGTGGGAGCCGGAGCGGAATCCCGGCGCGGTCTGGGTCTGGCGGTGGTGGGAGGGCTGCTGTTCTCTCAGGTGGTGACCCTCTACATTACTCCCGTGTACTACGTCTATCTCGATCGTCTGCAGAAGAAACTTGGCACCTGGAAGCGCCGCAAAGGCCCCCCGCCATCGTCACTTCCCGAACTTGAAGAAGCCGCCCTGCTGCATCATCGTTAGGGGCCGGCTGCTCACTAGTTGTGGTGCCGATCGCCCCGACGGTTGTGGTCGCGTTCGTGGCAAATGTTCGCCCCCTTTTATCCAAGTTTGCATGCTGGCCAATTCTTCTTGCCGTCGCTCCGCGCGGCAGAAACGAGGCCGTCGAAAGGTCGGGGAAACGTTCGTGGACTTCTGCCGGTAAGCACTCTGAGAGCCTGCCTGCTGACCGGCACGGCATCTCGAGCGAGGCGACTACGAGGTACATTTACACGAGAGTGCGTGGGTAAGCTGCACGACTGCGGTGCTACGTGTGGGTCGACCAATTGGTGACTAGCCATCGAAAAGACTACTGCTTCGGCCAGGGCGGCTGAAACAGAACCGGTAAAGCCTTAATAGCTTTGTCGTCGGGTGGCTTGAAAGACAGTTGATTGGCCAGAAAGGCAATACGATCGAGAGTGGCTTCGGCGTTGAGAGCGTGGGGTGCGTCATAGAGTTTGAGGGTCTTAGGTTCGCTCACAACATTCGCATACTGCCTCGCAATTTCGGCATTAAGAAATGGCTCATTGGTCGCGTATTGGAGGAGGACGGCCGCTGGCGCTGCTCGGGAAATATATTTGCCTTGGTCCTGCCATGAATATCGTTGAATATAGTCATCAAACTTTTGCGCTCCGACCTTTTGGCGATAGTCCTCGAAAGCCTTGGTTTTCCTATCCACTTCGAAGGAAATGTCGCCAGCCATAATGACAAAAGCCTTGAAGCGCTTGTCCAAACCACTCAGGAACGCGCCGGCGGAGGCATCACAACTATGGCCTACGTAAGCGAGACGCTTGGGATCGACGTCCGTCCGAGCCAACAGCAAATCGGCTCCGCGCCGTAGATTGACATCCTGTTGGACCTCCACCTCAATCTGCTGCACGTTCAACGGGCTGGTATCCTCGACGAATCCGGGATGCACGCTGACGTGATCTGGTAATAACGAGATGACCCCGGAATGGGCCAGCACCAGCGCTTCGTCCAGAAATTCCGTGCGATTTTTCTTGTCCGAACCGGGCATGCACCAATGCCCATAAATCACGGCCGGAAATGGGCCAGGACCCGGCGGTAGAATCAGATAAGCCGTGACAATGCCGCCGTTGGCGCCGACCGATGCGGCCCGATTACCCACTGGACTCTTATAAGAAATATCGAGAATCTTTATCCCATCTCTAACCTGAAGTTCTTTCTGCTGGATTTCGAGCGGAGCGTGTTCGTCGTAGTCCCAGTGATGGCGAAGTTGGTCAAAGGATTCTTGAGGCCAAGCTGCAGGCACAAGCAGAAGCAGGATGCAAGCCAAGATTTTCATGCTGAAACCCAGGTACAGGAGCTTACCATGCCTAGCTCGGAATCCAAGTGAGCGTCT
>JAFAPG010000134.1 GCA_019247235.1 Acidobacteriota bacterium | reverse complement strand
TGTACCAGCGGGTTTTGTCGCTTGTATCGTAATCGACGCGCACCATAGGCTGCTGGTAAAAGTATTTGTCCGGCGCGTTCGCGATGTAGTTGTTCTGCAAGCCCCCGCTGTTCGTATTCGGCAGCGGATAGAGGTTTAAGATAGCTGCGCCGATGGAGCTGATGCGGTTGGCGGGAATGGTGTCATTTGGAAATGGAAGCCGAAGCAGTGATCCAGTGCAATTGCTAATCGTCTGGCCGGGCGTCGTGCAGAAAGTGGTGAGCGGATCGTAAATCGTAAATCCGGTTTGCGTGAAGTTCACACCCTGACCGGGTTGCGGCCGCAGATAGGCGGGAGGAACGCTGGTGACGGTGGTGAACGGAATTGTCTCCTTGTACCCCTCATAGCTCCCAAAGAAAAAGACCTTATCCTTTTTGACCGGCCCGCCGAACGTCCCGCCGAACTGATTTTGGTGAACATTTTGCCGGGCGACACCGTTAAGATTGTTTTCGAAATTGTTCGCGTTCAGATCCCCGTTCTCGAAATAATCGTAAGCGTCGCCGTGATACTGGTTGGTTCCGGATTTCATCACCATGTTTACGATTCCGCCACCAGATCGGCCGTAGCGCGCGTCATAGTTTGTAGTCTGCACGTTCACTTCCTGCAGGGCATCCACGTTGGGTGCCAACTCCCAGGTCCCGTTTGCACCGTTGTTCTGCATTGTGATATTGGTGCCGTTTAGCGTGAACTGCTGGTATCCTTGCACACCACCGCCGAGCGTGTAATTATTCGAAACGTCCCAGGCTCTGGTGCCTGAATATCCCTGGGCGCCGAACTGGGTCTGCAGAAACTGCGAGCCGGGGGTTGTACCGAGCAGCATATAAACCTGACGCCCGTTCAAAGGTACGTTCTCGATCTCGCGCGTCGTTAAGACGTTAGCCTGAACAGCATTTTCGGCATCGAGCAACGGAGCGGCCGCCGAGACCTCAACGGTCTGGTTGGTGGCGCCCACTTCCAATTTGAAGTTCAGTACAGGCGATTCGCCCGCCTGTAGGACTACATTGTTCTGCACCTGCGTCTTGAATCCCGCGGCGGTCACATCAACGGTGTACGTGCCAGGCAGAATGTAGGGAATGTAATAACCGCCCGCACTGCTCGTGACCGCCGTGTAGGTCTGTTGAGTGTCCCGGTTTACGGCTTGAACTGTGGCGTTGGGGACCACGCCCGCTGACGGGTCGGTGACCTGGCCACTTAAGTTCCCGCGAAACTCTTGCCCACACACGAGCTGAGCTGCCAATACAGAAGCGGCCAGCCGAAATACGTATGCCATCCAAGTGTTGGCCGAACGATTCATTGCTATCCCCCCCGAACAAAGACTTACTTAAAGCTGCGAGCTTTTGGTCAAAAAAGACGCTGATCGCACACCTCAAAGAGAGCCGAGACCTAAATGGTTTTAATCTATTTCGTAACCGGGCTGCTTGTCAACCGCCAATCCGAGTCATCGGCACGCAGAGTGGTCCATTCTTTTTTACGGGCTCGAAGTGAACGAATAAGTTCCCGATCCAACTTCATAAACGGCGTGTTCGCGCTCCCTGCGGAGCAGTTTCACTCCTCTGCGAGTGGCGGGAGGCCGGCCAGATTCTGTAACACCTTGCTGAGCTTTCGCGGGGAAGAAGATCGTAGCTGTCGTATTCGCAGGTATGGTGACGTCAAGGCGCAGCTGATTGTCGTGGCGCTCCCATCCGCTGGCTATTTTGCCGTACATCGATTCATGAGACGCCTTTATGAATGAAAGATCTCCCGCTAAATAGGGGCGAATTATTATGTGCTTGAATCCTGGTCTCTCGGGATCGGGCCGGATACCCGCGAGGTATTCGTACATCCAAACCCCCAAGTCCCCAATCTGCATGACGTGGTTGCCGGAATTCATGCTCGGATCGGCTGTATCCCCATTCCATAGCTCCCAGATGGTTGTCGCGCCTTTTTCGACCATGTACCCCCAACCCGGATAGGTCTTCTGGGTAGCAATCTTATATGCCTCATCCGAAAGTCCATTGTCAGAAAGCGTCCGCATCAGCCATTGCACACCGATCACGCCAACGCCGACATGATTATCCGATTGCTGAACTATTCTTCGAACAAGGGCGTTTTGGATCGCACTTCGGTCCTGGCCCGGCACGATGCCGAATGACAAAGCGAGCACACTCGAGGTCTGGCTTCCGTTGTCGTAGATTTCGCCTTCCGGTCTGTAGAACTGGCCCTGAAAACAATTGGTTATAAGCTTGGCCTGGGTATCGAATTGTTTCGCATCGCTCGAATTATGGAGTATGCGAGCATACCGCCCCATTTCTTGGAGCAGTCGTATGTAATAGGCGGTTGCGATCAGTGTTCCGTTGGTCTTGCGTGTTGGGTCTTCAGAGTGAATCAGCGTGGGTTTCTCCGGAGGTACGCACCAGTCTCGGTGGAGG
>JAFAPG010000128.1 GCA_019247235.1 Acidobacteriota bacterium | reverse complement strand
CTGTTGTCTGAGTTCTTTGCTGATTTCTCGCCCCTCAGCACGAGCCTCGGTTTCTTCGACCAAGCGCTGCAGTCCCTTCCACTCGGCTTCGGCGTCAAAGTCGATGACTCCTTGCGGCGTGTAATCGGGCCGAACGGTTTCACTCACCCGCCCATCCCGGGCCCCGGCCACATAACAGGTCGAAAGATGCAACAGACCAGCATGGTCCGAGCGACGAATGAATTGAACCAGGCCTATGGTCGCATCCACATTCGTAGTAAGCGCCTCACGCAGGTCAGGATTGAAATCGGTGAGACCGGAACTGTTCACCACCAAATCTAGGGTTTTCCGCAAGCTTTCCGCGACATCCGGCCGCAAGCCTAGCTCGGGCTGGGCGAGATCTCCCTCAACTACTTCGACCCGCTGACGAAAGAAGGGGAGAAACCTTTCGCCATGGCGTTCAAATAATCTGTCAAATACCGGCGACTCCTCCAGGAGTTTTTCCAGTCGCTTTTCCGCGGAAGTGGATTTTTGCCGCCGGATCAACAGATAGATGCGCCCAATCTCTGGCAGCTCCATCAAGATATTGGCGAGCCACACCTTGCCGATGAAGCCGGTGACTCCGGTCAGAAGAATGTGTTTTCCGCCCAGTACCGATCGCACCGACAAAGGCGTGACCGCCTGTCGCCCATCAAAATGGACCAGTGGGCGATCGAAGTCAGAGATCTGGCGCTCGGCAGCCTTCACTGCCCCCGCTAGGGAACTCGGACCGATCATTCCCAGATCCCGTGACAATTCATCAGCCGTACGCACGCCTCCTGCTTCGACCGCACTCAGACGCGCATATAGACCGCGCGGGCGAATCAAAGGATCCAGTAGCCGCCCGGTAGAGATCCCGTCGCGAAACTCCAGCCGATTGGCAATAATCCGCTGTACTCCGAGAGACTGGGCCAGGGGACGCACTACGTGATCGAGACCTTGGCTGACCAGCACCAGCCTCTCTCCTTCTACGGCCAATAATTGCTTCAGACGGCGAACCCCGTCTTCCTTCAAGTATGGCTTTAACTTATAGAGGAAATACTCTTCTCCCAGCAGGTCGAGGCGATCCTGGCTTATGCCGCGGAGGACGGCGTACACAACGCGCGTGGCGAAGGCCCGGTCCGCCAAGTAAAGAAAAGGACGGAGCACGGCCATCCCGAGGACCAGACCTCGACGCACCCAGCGCTCGGCAAAGGTCTGGGAATTCCAGGTAAAGAACGCCACCGGACGGACGGCGGTCAGTTCAAGCAGGCTACCTTCGGCGCGCCAGTAGACGTAGGGGCCGCGGGAATTGAGGTTTGCTTGGGTCAAGCTTCGTGCCGTTCTGGCAATAGGCCGAGTGTCGTCATGATGCTGGCTGGCGGCGGCGCCATCGCCCTTTGGCAACTGGAATCACTCCTATTCCTTCCTGCAAAGCTCACTATTGTAAAGGATTGTCTTGAACCGGCGAAGCGTGTTGCTGCGGGATTCGAACCAGCAAAGACACAATTCCCGCTAGAGCGAGGAAAATGGAAATGATCAGCATGCCACCACGAAACCCGGCTCCCGAACTTCGCTTCGCCCCGATGATGTAAGGACCGAACTGGCCGCCTAAATTGCCAAAGGAATTAATCAGGGCAATTCCCGCAGCGGCCGTGGTACCGCTCATGAGAGAGGTGGCCGTCGCCCAGAAGGGCCCTTGCATCGATTGGGTGGCCATGAGCGCTAGGCTTACAAAGGCAAGCCCGGGCACGATCGAACTGGTTTGGGCGTCGAGGAATAAGAATATGGCCGCGGCAAAAGCCATGGCCGTTAAATACAGACGATGTTTGCCGGTTCGGTCGGAGAGGGAGCCAACCACCACCATGGCCACGGCAGTGGCCATATAAGGAATGACGGAAACTACCCCGATGCCAAAATTGCTCAAGGCAGAAAGGCTGCGAATAAATTTAGGTAACCACAAAGTGATGCCGTAGGTGGATGTGGTCAGGCCAAAGTAGGCGATGGTCAGGAGCAGGATTCGCCCCCGTAAATTTACCAGGGCCCTCCAGAGGTCGCCGCCGAGGGCATCGACATGCCGTTGCCGTTCCTGGTCAAGGGTATTGACTAGCCATAGGCGCTCCTCGGCCTGAAGCCAGTTTGCCTCGTCGGGAGAGTCCTTAAGACTGAATAGCACCACCAGTGCGAGCAGGA
>JAFAPG010000124.1 GCA_019247235.1 Acidobacteriota bacterium | reverse complement strand
TCATTGTCAGCCTCCGGAGTGAGTGACTATAGCCCTGACACCATAGCAAGTGTTGCGTTGTTTCCGAGCATAAAACAGATCGCCAGGTCCAATCGCTTTCGTTGCCCATCCTTCGTGACGATAACAACTGTGCCCGAAACAACAATGCCTACTTGCTCCACATTGCACATTCGTTTGCCCATACGTTCACCGATATGTGTAGACCGTTTCCAGCCTGGCTCATAAATTGCAGGCCCGATCACCATTCCACCAATCGGTTATCGAACGCTTCAGTTCGATCTTGATCATCGGGAACCTCCCACGGAAGATTAGTATGAGCGTGTATGCGCACGGCGTCTTGTCGAATCTTGCTCTCATGGGTTGGCTCTCGCAGCTGAACGCGAAAGAACGGAAAGCGATTAAGCACACCTATATAGAAGCTTCCTTCGGTTGGACGGCGCCGGTAGATGTTTGGCCGGGAACGTGTTCGCGCTTCGTGTCATTGAGCAAACGTACCTACAACTGTTTGCAGCACGGTCTTAGGTGGCAATAACGAGCTATCCAGCCATTTGAGCATGCTTTTTACGTCACATGTCTTCGAGCGCCAACCTACATACCCATCAGGCCGGATCAGGATGGCAGTACCCGGCACACTTTTATAAATCCGCTTCAGAGCACCGCGTGTGTCAAGAACCAGAATCTCTTCGGAGGAGGAGGGAGCAGTTTCGTTGAGGGAGAGGGCTCTCAGCACACGGAGATCCGGTGAGAGGCGGTTGCGGGCTGCGAACATGAGTTCCTTCGCCCTGTCGTCACTTGGTCCAAAGATAAGCAGACCCCAACAAATCCCGACTTCCTCTCCAATGCGCGTCGGCGTTGCATCTTTGGCACGGATGCATTCTATGTCTGGAGCAAGATCCCCCGGCTGAGGTCCCCGATGCAGCGGACGTGTGACGAGGGCGCTTCGTCCGGTTCGGGCCAAAGGTCCGCCTCGATAACTGCTTTGCAGTGACTGTCTGCTCGTCAATACCCAACGTTGGATAACCGAGAGCCTCATGAGTGGCAGAGCAATATAACGTCGCAGAAATTTGTTTAGGGGACCGATTCCCAGCAGCACATTGGTCCAAGTTGTTGTCGCATGCTCAATTTTCGCGGTTGCAGGCCGGCGTTCCCCTTCGTACGTGTCGATCAACTGTTCGCTTGCAAGCCCGTGGACGACCATTGCTAGTTTCCAGCCAAGATTGAAACTGTCTCCGAGGCCGCTATTCATGCCCTGCCCGCCCAAGGGACTGGACAAGTGAGCTGCATCGCCGGCGATGAGCATCCGACCACGGCGAAACGCAGACGCCATTCGCCTATGGATGCGGAAGATCGAACACCAGGTCGGATCGTGGAGTTTGGTAACCGAATCTCCCGAATAAGCAGCGAATAGTTCTTGGAGACGCTTGAGCCCGTCTTCAAGAGATACAGAATTTCTTGTTCGATCGGCGGTCATCACCCCTTCACCGTATTTGGCAATGGGATCATCAGCGGGAAGCGCAACGCCGACCCTCCACATTCCTGAGGCTAATGATCCCAAAGTGAGAACTTGACCCTTGCGGAGGTAGATCGCAGCCCCCTCCTTTTTGACCCAATCGAGCCGTACATCCGCGAGCAGGAAGGTTGTTGGGAATGCGCTACCTTCGAAGTCAACGTTCATGATCTTCCTGCATGTACTGTGTGCCCCGTCGCATCCAACGAGCCATTCGGCGATTAGTTTCTTTTCTCCGTCTGCCGAGCGAAAAATCGCCGTGACCTCCATACCAGAATCCGAAGCTTGAACTATCTCCCAGCCAAAGAGCACCTCTGCTCCCAGTTGTTCGAGTCGCTGCCGAAGCATCCGTTCAATCGCCGTCTGAGGCACGCGCAGCACACCTTCATTGCTCTCCTCCCGGAACGCATCGAAGCGAAGCTGCACTGAGCGTTGTCCCTCTACAAAAATGTCGACATCACCTTGGGGAACTGCCTCCGCGTTTAAATCCTTCAACACTCCCAGGCGGCCAAGGATTTGCCGCCCACGCGGCTGAACACCCAAAGCGCGAGTCGTGGTAGGTGGCTCGCGCAGCTTTTCGACCACGAGAGTTGAAATGCCACGCGACCGCAGGTCGCATGCAAGGGCGAGTCCCGTAGGGCCTGCGCCAACGATCAAAACCGTGCTATCCAACATGACTACACCTCGCTCTCTAAGGGGTGGATTCCTGAGAATCCCATGTTCTGCGAACACCAGGTTTGTTCCATCAACTGCGGATACAATCCAAGTTGTGCTCTGGTGCTCCGGTGACGCGAACCTTTATGAGAAAGCGCACATGAACAGTTAAAGTGCGGGATGTGTCACCTTCAAGCAATCCGCCATGGCTGGAAGTCTTACACCGATTTCCTTTAGGCGCGACTCCCAAAACGATACAGTCATACATCGTAAAACAAGCAGGCCGAAGGTACGTCGAATTGTTGTATTGAAAGCGCTGCTTCAGCAAAACCACATGGAGCGCGCTCTGCAACAAGGTGTTTGAATCGACAGACTGAAAGCTTGCCACGTCGTGACGACCCGCCCGAGGTTCAACACCTGTGACCGACTTCTCGCGGTAGAATTTCTTGCCCAAATCGGTCAAACTCTTAACTGACCAAGGATGGAAGCGAAAGGCAAAGGATTATGGGTAACGAACTGAAGGTCAGGGCTTGGCGCTTGGCAGGAATAGGTGAGTTTCTTCATGTCTCCAATTTTGAGCATCCAACTTCGAACGCCTTCCATCAGTCGCTAGCCCTTTGTTTCGTTGACCACGGCGCTTTTAATGTTCGCCATTGCGGCGTGAACTATTCAGTGGGTAAGGGCCTACTGCTCGTTGCTCAATCCGGCGAGACTACCTCCTGCGAAGATTTTGAGGGCAAATCGAAACACCGAGAATTTCACTGTGCCCCCAAGGCCCTGGAGACAATTGCCGAAGAAACTGGCGAACGTTTCACGGGGGGGCGAATCTTTCAGAGCCCGTTTATTTGTGATGAGTCTCTGTGCCGGCCTTTCTTAAGATTTCACGCTGATATGGATTCGAAGCCAACTGCGATCGAGAGTTCATCTCTGTTGCGGGAATTCGTGGGCAAAATGATCCTTCGATATGGCAACCGACCTGCAACAACTTTAAAGGTTGGAAACGAGCGCTGGGCTGTTAAACGCGTGAAGGATTGCCTCGAAAGTCGCTACACGGAAAATTTGACTTTGGAGGAGCTCGCACGCATCGCAAACTTGAGCCCGTTTCACTTAATCCGAGTATTCAGGAAAGAAGTCGGGCTCCCGCCTCATGCATACCAAACTCGCCTCCGATTGAATCACGCCAAGGCGTTGCTCGCCCAAGCCGCGACGATTAGAGAGGCAGCGCTGAACGCTGGTTTCTTCGATCAGAGCCACTTTACCCATCATTTCCGTAAGGTTTTTGGCTACCCGCCGGGTGTCCACTTGAAGGGATTGGCTTCCGACGCTCAGTACTTCGAAGACCGCCAGAAGCGCTTTGCTCGGTAACGTGAGCGACGATGAATCTTTCCATCTCTCACATTAAAAAGCGCAAGAACATACAAGACGTTCAGGCGCGCCATGCCCCAAGCTAGTATTGGCGGCCCTTGGTGAGGATGAGCACACTGGGCTTCATCGCAACGCGCTTTAGCGCGCAGCGCACGGTTGCGATGTTGGCCATAGCTTGAGCTAGATTGAGCTCCAACGGAAATTTGTGAAATCGTGTGCATCGCAAGCGCTGGCAAGAGTCGCCGCAGCTGGGCCACGCGAGGAACGCTGGCGTGCTGCATTGGCGAGTTGACATGAGGAGATTGCAATTGAGGGCAAATCAGACACAAAGATTAGTTCAGTTGATTGTGGTCGCTCTGTCGTTCACGGTGTTAACAATTGCGCAGAACAACCGGAATTCTGGTACGAAGATTGAGCCTTTGCCGCGCGATTTGGAAATTCAACTGGCGCTCAGCGCGTTGCCGCCACACCTCAGAGACGAAGCAACCGTGTACGTCTTAAATCCTGAAAAGGGATTTGAAGTCGCCCGTCAGGGTACGAATGGATTCCACGCCTTTATCGCTCGAATCGGTGACGACACATTCAGGGGAACGTGGCCGCTGACACGATATCGCGACGATATTCTCTACCCGATTTCTTTCGACGATGCTGGCGCCAAAGCACAGATGCGAGTCTTCTTTGACGCCGCAGAGATGGAGGCCAAGGGGACTCCGCCTGAAAAACTCAAGAAAATCATCCAGGAGCGCTACAAGACACACTATTACAAGGCTCCGGAACGAGCCGGTGTTTCATACATGCTAGCTCCAATTCTGAGAACTTACGTGAGTTCGGATCAAAACGAAGAGGTAGAAACAGCGAATATCCCTCACATAATGCACTACGCCCCGAATGTATCCAATGAAGATATCGGCGGTGCAATCCCGACACCCGAACATATGCATTCCTTCGTCACACATGGTCACTGGCCGGACACCTCGTATCAGTACCCATTTGTCATATTTCAAGGCCCCCACGGATACCTCGTCCAGTTTCTGGGGGTCACGGAAAGACTAGCCATCGACAAAGAGGATGAAGAGATGCTGGCGCGACTTTGCAGGCTCAAACAAGAGTGGTGCTTGCCGCACTAGAGTTGTGGCGACACCTCACAGGGCAACCTTCCATCGCGCGTACGAAACAACTTCATTGCCACCGAGAAGGAAGAACATGAAGGAGAAACAATCAGATGAGGACGATAAAGGGGCGAAGGACGTGACCTTATCGCCAGCCAGCGCCACGGACGGCACTGCAATGCCACCGGTTGTCGACGCGGCCATCTTTCAGGTCGAGCTGGACAAATTGCGCCTTCGAGAGAAGGCGCACACACACGAAGGTGATGCAATCGCGGCGGCGCGCCGAAAGCTTCCCATGGTCAAAGTGCCCGCGACCATCCCACTCGTCGGCGAGCGTGGCGCGGTGACACTTCTGGACGCATTTGAGGGACGTCGCCAACTCATTGCTTACTACTTCATGTGGTACACCGGCAAGCCCGCACCGGAGCAATGCGAGGGGTGCACCTGGGTTACATCACAGGTCCACGAACTGTCCTACGTCCATTCTCGGGATGCGACCTTCGCCGTATTCTGCCAAGGTCCATACGAGGAGAGCGCCCGGTACCGCGATTTCATGGGATGGGAAATGCCATGGTACTCGGCCAAGGATTCGCTCAACATGCTGCTTGACTCCCCCAAACGCCCCGGCCGGATGCACTTGGTGTGTTATCTGCGACAAGGATCAAATGTCTTCGAAACTTACTGGACTACAATCCGCGGCGTGGAGGCCATGGATAACAACTATCGTTTGCTTGACCTAACCGTTTACGGGCGGCAGGAGACGTGGGAAGACTCGCCGGCTGGCTGGCCGCAAGGAGACATTATGGACACGTTGCGTAGCAACGGACGCCCAAGGGCACAGTGGTCTCGTCTGAAGGCCGGGTATTCGGACGACCTTGGCACAAATCAGACTTCAAAACAAAGCAAGCACGACGACTGCTGTCACTGACATATTCTGAAATCTAAAAGGGGAACACAGCGGCAGTGCTGGAAAGGAATCGCATTATGATCGGAGCTGAATCGCTCGGCAACGGACTCGATCACATATTTCTTCGAGAATGGCAATTCGCAAGCGCTCGGAACGAACTTCTCAACCGGCCTTCCTCGCTGTTTGCGCTGTGCTCTTCGCTGCCAGCGCGGCAGTCAACGACGTTCTGGTGCATGTCACGTGCATTTCGCCACCTGTGGCGGCGGTCAGTCCTCCAGCTGAGACGTGACCTGGCTCAACGAGCTTACTAAGCTTACTAAAGGAGTAGCGATGGAAAAGGTAACGATTCACGCCATCAATACCCGCAAGGCGAGCGACCAAAAGTAGCAGCACTCGCGGTGTCCGACCATCCATTCGCCAAAATAGCGGAGGCAGCAAATATCGAGGTTCTCCTCGTCGGTGACTCGATTGGTATGACCCTCTACGGATTCGAGTCACGGTTACCCGTTACGATGGATTTCATGATTCCGCATGCGTCCGCAGTTCGCAGGGGCGCTCCACATGTATTCCTGATCGGATATCTCCCATTTCTAACCTACGAAGTCAGCGCGCAGAATGCAATCCACAACGCCGGTCGTTTTATGGCGCAATGTGGCTGCGACGCTGTAAAGCTCGAAGGTGGAAGGAACAGGGCAGCCGTCATCGAATCTTTGGTCAACGCCTCGATCCCAGTCGTCGGGCATATCGGCTTTACGCCTCAGGCAATGACCATATCGGGTGGATTCAAAGCGCCGGGCCAACAAGCCGGGACAGCGATGCGCGTCGTTGAAGATGCGAAAATTCTCGAAGAAGCCGGTATATGCATGCTCACGCTCGAAGCTGTGCCGGCCGATGCTGCGGCAATCATTACAAAGAATGCCGAGGTCCCTGTCATTGGATTCGGATCGGGCCCCACAAGCGATGGTTCGATTCGATTACGACCTTCGACCAACATTCCTTCGAAGCATTGCGGCATCCTCCGAAGTCGACGGGATTAGTGCGGCTATCGCATAGCCGGGCATCGTTGGAACGTAGAATCTGCTGTATCTTACGCGGAGTTGCCGAACTGACCCCGGCGGTTGAATCCGTCCCGGTATTATGCCGAGCTTGGCAACCTTGCGCTCGCGCCAGATAGCATCGAATTCGTGGCTTACGCTGCGCATTTCGTCGATCAACTCTTCAACCATATCGCCGTCTTTACCATTCACCCAATTCAATCGCAGAGCTTCGATCAAGTTCCGAATCCCTAGGTCGGCTGTCGCATCGGGGTACAACTGGCGGCGTTCGTCATCCATGAAAAAGCGCCAGAGCATGTTGCGCTCCCAGTTCGTGCCGCTTGCGACGTCGCGCCCGTAGACAGTCCGTGCCGCAGCGTTGGCCGCCACCACGTCGAAACGGGTATTGTAAAGAATTGCCGGAGTTGCCGCGAAGGCATCCAAGGTACCCTGCATCGCACTGAGCCAAGCCGGGTCGCGTCGACCGCTACTGCTGGATTCTCCAAAGTCGCTTGCTATGAGCAATGACACAAACGATCGCTCATCCTCGGTAAGGCGCAAGGTCTGGCCGATACGGTAAAGCGCGCCCGCAGATGGACGGATTGTCCTTCCCTGTTCCAGCCATGTATACCAGGCAATGCTTACTCCTGAAAGGGCCGCGACTTCCTCGCGTCTGAGCCCAGGTACGCGACGGCGCTCGCGGCGAGAGAGACCGAACTCCTCCGGACACAGACATTCACGGCGAGCTCGTAAGAACTCGCCGAGTTCCCGACTTCGCTGCTGGTCGTTCATTTGTATCTCCCAATGCGTACTACCCATCCGCTCATCGCCTTCAGCTGTTGTATTCAGCAGACTATGATAATGGATCATAGGATATTAAGTTGACTTCTTTGAGGTCCTCGACGTGAATAAAATAAACTCGTGACTACCGCTGATGGCCCCGCCCTGGCATCGTTTCGATTCGGATAAGTCCGCTTTTCGCAGTTCCAGCGATTAAGGGAAATCAAATGATTGTGGAAATACCTGTTATCTTCCCAAGCGTCGCGGCCATGCTGGCCGGACGCTTCGTACGCAATACGTCCAACCTCGAAACGCGTCAGCCTGGCGTTGTCGTCACCGGATCCTGGCTTACAGTGAAGGAGCAGATGGCACTTCTCTACGCCCGGCGGCTCGCTGCGCTTGGCTATACAGCCTTCGTGTTCGACTTCGCCGGCTTTGGAGAAAGTCAAGGCGAGCCGCGGCAAGCGGAGATCCCGTCACGAAAAATTGAGGACATTCTAGCTGCTGTCAACTTTCTCTCGACGCTATCCTTCATTGAGCCGTGCGGTGTCGCCTATGTCGCAATTTGCGCCAGTGCGCAGTATGCTCTGCACGCAATGGCGCGCGGTGCCAAGATTGCTGCCTTCGCAAGCGTGGCAGGGTGGTTTCACAATACACCGACAATCGCGCCTTCTTATGATGGGCTGGAGGGCATTGGGCGACGCATGGGCTTTGCCGCAGATGACGTCGAGGCTTATCTGCGATCGCAACCACGTAGGTCTGCGCCGGCATATCGTCCGAATGATGAGCATGCTGGGATGCATTTTGAGCTTCACTATTATGCCAATCCAACGCGCGGCGCAGTGCCGGAGTGGAAGAATGAGATGGCACCGATGAGTTGGGCGCACTGGCTGACTTTCGATGGGTTGTCGCCTGCGGCATCGATCACCACGCCGACGCTGATGGTACACGGCCCCAGGTGCGCCCTACCGGATAATGCCAGGGGCGTGTACGAGCAGTTAGCTGGGCCAAAGCGGCTCGAGTGGATGGATGGGCAGCAAATCGATTTTTACGATCAACCGGAATGCGTCGAGCCAGCCGTGACTGCGATTGACCAATGGTTTAGAGAACAGCTGACGGTGCAAGCACCTGTTTCGGCCTCCAAACAAGTGAGCCGCAATGCTGTCAACGGGGACGTAGGAAAATGGTACGACATAGAGAATGTTATAGGCGCGCTGGCCGTGCATGTTGACGCGCGGCG
>JAFAPG010000121.1 GCA_019247235.1 Acidobacteriota bacterium | reverse complement strand
TTTGACCGAGGCCACCGATCCGTACTGGCGGCCCATCAAGTATTCGTTATTTCCACCGTTGGGATTAGCCACCCTGGCGGCATATCTGTCACCCGATGATCAGGCCGTGATCGTCGATGAACACGTGGAGTGTCTCAGCCTCGACGACTCGCCTGACCTCGTAGTACTCCAGGTTTACATCACCAGTGCGTACCGTGCTTATCGGATCGCCGATCATTATCGCCGGCGGGGGGTATTTGTCTGTATGGGTGGCCTACACGTCACATCGCTTCCTGACGAGGCCGCGGCCCACGCGGACACGATCTTTCTAGGCCCAGGAGAACAGACGTTTCCGCAGTTCTTGCAAGATTTTCGCGTCGGTAGGCCGCAAGGGGTTTATGTCTCCGCCTCTGGTCGAAGCTTGGAGCGGGTTCCACCGATTCGGCGCGATCTCATTCGTCGCAATTACTACCTGGTGCCCAATTCGATTGTGGTTACACGTGGCTGTCCGCAACACTGCGACTTTTGTTACAAAGACGCCTTCTTTCAGGGGGGTCGGTCATTTTACACGCAGCGTGTAGATGACGCACTCACCGAGATCGAGCGTCTGCCCGGTCGTCACCTCTATTTTCTCGACGATCATCTTTTAGGCGACAGGCATTTCGCCGAAGCCTTGTTTTCAGGCATGAAAGGGATGGGTCGGGTGTTTCAAGGTGCAGCAACCGTGGATTCCATTCTGCGCGGCAATCTCATCGAGCGGGCCGCAGAGGCCGGGCTGCGCAGCATTTTTGTAGGTTTCGAAACGCTGGCGCCCGAGAATCTGAAGCGCAGCAACAAGCGACAAAACCTGGGCCGTGACTACAAGTCGGTTGCCCAGCGCCTTCATTCCCTCGGGATTATGATCAATGGCAGCTTTGTATTTGGGATGGATGAGGACCGCGCAGATGTTTTTCATCAGACCGTCGAATGGGCGATCGAACAAGGAATCACCACCGCAACCTTTCATATTCAAACTCCCTACCCCGGTACCGCCCTTCATGCGCGCCTGGTACGCGAGGGGCGCATATTGACGCGAAACTGGGATCTTTATGACACCCGGCACGTGGTGTACCAACCTGCGCAACTTGAAGCCGAAGACCTAAAAGGGGGATACGACTGGGCCTATCGTGAGTTTTACCGTTGGGCGTCCATTGCGCGCGCGTCAATTCGTCATGGCACGTTTAAACATCAAGCGAAGCATTTCTTCTATGCAGCCGGCTGGAAAAAGTTTGAGCCATTGTGGGATGTAGTTATCAGGGCTCGGCAGTTGGGCTCTGTTACACCTCTTCTCGAGGCTGTACTCTCAAGAGTAAGCAACGCGAAAACCGGGTGGGGGAAAGAAGTGTCCAAAACGAGCTCGCTGACTGAGACGACAGGTGAGGTCGCGTGATTGCGTTGAAGCTACGATGCCCCATGCTTTGGTCCTCGATCTCAACTGGGCGTACCCTTTGCACAGAGTTCGGAAGTCGGCCTCTAAGACGGCGGCTAGTCGCTTAAGCTGCCCACAATCTTAATTAAGAGTCGACGGCGCGAGGATGACGCAAGTTGATTGGCAAAAAATGCCTCGCGCTTGTTTTCTGCCATTCGAAGCCAGGTGCATTGCCCGAGCGCGTTCTTAAATGCCCATTTGGCATGGCCATATGGTCGAAGGACATCAGCCTTTCGTAATGCTGATTGTTTGGCTAACCCATGATTCCATAAATAGCTGCGGTTCGGGGACTTTACGTCCCAGCGAAACATTCGTAGACAAAGCGTGTTTGTTCCTCGCAGAGCGGCATAGCCGCGAAGATTCGAAAGAGGCACAAGAGGAGAAGATGACTATGAAGAAGCAACTCAAGGCGAGTTTGTTGAGCGCGGCTTTGGCTGTTTTGGCATTGCCAGCAATGGCGCAGACCGACGCCTCAGCTCAAGGTCAAGTCACGGGACAAAGTATTCAGGGGCGGAAAGAAAATCAACAGGATCGCATCGCCAACGGAGTTGCCAGTGGGCAGCTCACTGCTGGTGAGACCACAAACCTTGAACGCAAAGAGTCCGCGATCAACCAAGAAGAGCGCGACATGCGTAAGCTCGACAATGGCAAGCTGACCTCAGCTGATAAAGCTACGATAAACAAGCAGCAGAACCAGCTTTCCAAACAGATTTACACCGACAAGCATAACGCCGCGACCCAAAACACCAACCCCAAGAGTGAAGTTGGCAAGCGCGCCGAGAACCAACAGGACCGCATCGCCCAAGGCATCCGTAGCGGGCAATTAACTGCGGGTGAGACTGCCCGACTGGAAGGGAATGAAGCGAAGATCAACCAGCAGGTTCGTGCCGACCGCAAGGCCAACGGTGGCAAGTTAACAGCTCAGGAGCGGCAGCAGGTTAATCACGAACAAAACCAGCAATCACGCCAGATCTACCGCGCTAAACACAATAACAAGCACCAGTAAGAATACGTTGACTCAGAATTGCAAAAGGCCTCGGGAGCTCTCTCGGGGCCTTCCCATTGGCACCTGTTTGGGTTCGCCTCATTCCCTCGAGGAAGTTGGCAAATCACACATCCAGGTGATTGCCTGGCTCGGAATCTGAAGGCAGTGTGCTTCTAGTTGCAAGGACGAATTCCCGTTCGTCGCGAACTAACCTCTGCGTCCGCTGGGACGACTCGTTACCAAAGTATCTTGCCTGCCCTTCTCAGTATTGCCGCTTGCAACCCCGTCGCCGCACCATAAAGAGAACCGGCCGGATGCTGGGCCCGATAAGCCACGGCATGGGCTATACATCGTTGTAGTTACTTGTTTTGGAGGATAGGATGCCAGCACGTAAAGCTTTGTTGATCGTCGCAGCACTTTCGATTACCGCCGCCATATCTCCGATCTACGCGGAGAACCGCGTACTCGCGGAGATCCAATTTGTTGCCCACAGTACTGCGGAAAAGACGGCTGGTGTGTGGGTGGACGGACAGTATGTCGGATATGTGAAAGAACTTAATGGCAATAAGAAATTGTTAATTCTTCCCGGTCGACATGAGATCCTAGTGCGCCAGCCTTGGTATAAAGACTATCTTGAGCAGGCGATCCTCGAACCCGGAGAAGTGCACACCATACAATTGGCGCTGATGCGCGACGCGCGCACGCCACCCAAGGATGCCACGGGGGAATTGACGATTTCGGCCACCCCCACAAGAGCCGCTGTATTCGTCGATGAACAGTTCGCCGGACATGTCGACGAGTTTGATGGCGGCAAAGCTATGCTGCTCACCCCGGGGCAACATCACGTGCGCGTTGCGCTGCCCGGATATCTTCCCTTTGAAACAGTAGTGGCGTTGCGCCCTCACCAGAAGCTCAAAATCGAGACCGAACTGCTGAGAGGTAGCATCGTCGAGGCAGGGTCGCTCGTGAAACAGAACTAATAAGGTGACAACAACCGCGACAAGCAATCTATTCTGCTTGTGCATGAAAAGCAGCACTCCCCCAACAACAAACCGCTCGCGCTCGCGAGCGGTTTTGATTATGCAAGCCAATAGTTACTCAGAACCAATCGCGCAAAACCGAGCTAGCATAGGGCGCACTTCATGGTGCGGCGTTCATT
>JAFAPG010000112.1 GCA_019247235.1 Acidobacteriota bacterium | reverse complement strand
TTCTGCAGCGACTCCAGAAAGTGGCATCTCTTCAGGTGCAAATCGTAGAGGACGATTTCCCGACCATACGCGAAGTAGATCTCAAGCTGATTGAGCTAGCTAAGCTTTATGAGGGCAAAATCATCACTAATGATTTCAATCTGAATAAAGTTGCGCAGCTGCAAGGGGTCGAGGTCCTGAACATCAATGAATTGGCCAATGCCTTGAAGCCCATTGTTCTGCCCGGCGAAACCATGCACGTGTTCATCCTGAAAGAAGGCAAGGAATACAACCAAGGCGTGGCTTACTTGGACGATGGCACTATGGTGGTGGTCGACAATGCCCGCAAGATGATCGGTAAAACTATTGACATCTCGGTGACTTCGGTCTTACAGACCACGGCTGGGAAGATGATTTTCGGCAAGTGCGATGAGCGACTGAGTTCGCGGGCCGATATCCGGCCCATGTCCACTCAACCGGTTCCGATTCCTGAAACCAAGAAGCAGGTTGTCACTCTCGACCAGCCTGCAGAGTAGAGCTAGAAGAGTGCCCCGACGGCGTTCACCAGAATCGTATCTCCCTGGAGAGTGCCCATGACGTTAGCGCGTTCGCCAGCCAGTTTGGCCAGGGACGTTTCTCCCCCGAGCAAGATGTAATGGCGGTCGCCATCGACCAAGATATAAGTGGCTCCGGTGCGCACGCATTCCTTTGCACATTCGGCCGTACTGAGGTGGGAGTTGCGCATGTGACGCGCGCGACAATGGGAATCCGTAATCATGCCCGTAAACCGAGTACCTCCCTCGCGCGCGGGGGCAACGGTCAGGGCCGTTTGCGGCTGGTCTCCCGTGGCATCTTGGTGACTGGCTAGGGCAACCGCTCCCCCGGCGACGATAATGGCAAATACCAGGGCAGTCGCAAACGCGGCAAAAACGCAGTAGACGAACAGCGAGCCCCATCGGGGTATGGTTTTCACAGTCTCTCCTTCCGCGCGAGTCCCGCCTAGCTTTGTTGCTCGAGTGCCGACCACGGTTGCATGAGGTTGAGCCCTCGGGCTCTCGGCCGTATACTGTTCGCCGCTCCTCAAACTATGGTAATTTCACTGCAATCCGCTTCCCGAGCAGCTCTGAAAACCTTCTGCCAACAGACTTTGATGACGGCAGATCGCGATACCGAGAGATGCCGGTATGCGCCCTGGTGTTGCAACCAGCAGCTGAACCTGGCCTGCCATAGCTCGCGACGCCGCTCTACCCCTACAGGAAAACACCGATCCGGCGAGGACGTGGGTAGACCTTCTCATGAGTACGAACGACAATCAGCTCCTCGCCAGGGAGTCGCTCGGGTGGTGGCTTGGTATACTGGGGCGCGCGCGAGCGGGTGGCGCGTGACGGTTCTAGGTTATGATTGCCGCGAGAGGGAAGCTCAAGTACGGTGGCAACAGTTCACCACCGCATGAAAGTCATCGTCATCATCCCGGCCGCTGGTCTGGGCACTCGTATGACGTCAGCGCCTGGTGCTCTCGGCAAAAAACCCCTGGTCAGTAAGCAATTTGCGGGATTACAGGGCATTTCCGTGCTGGCACGCACGCTGGCTAAATTCGCGGAAAACCGCGAAATCAGCCAGATCTACGTGGCGCTGCGCAAGGGCGACATCGCTTCGTTTCGGGAGCGGCTGGAAAAAGAGATACCTGAGATCCTCGAAAAGTCTCCCGTCTTTCTTGAGGGGGGAGAGCACCGCCAGCAGTCGGTGGCCAACGCCTTGGCGGCTGTTTCGGCTGGAACAGGTGATGTCATCTTAGTGCACGACGCCGTGCGTCCCTTTGTCACCGAGGAGATGATTCACGACGTCATCGATGCCGCTAGCAAGTACGGGGCGGCCATTGCCGGCGTGCCCGCGGTCGATACCATCAAGCAAGTAGAGCGCACCTCCGTTGGGGCGTTGATTAAAAGCACCATTCCTCGGGAAAAGGTAGTCATGGCTCAGACCCCGCAAGGGTTTCGCTACGAGGTTTTACGCAAGGCCTTTGACGAAGCGGAAGCGGATGGTTTCCTGGGCACTGACGAGGCATCCCTGGTTGAACGTTCCGGACATCCGGTGGCGGTGGTCATGGGATCGGCTCGCAACATCAAGATTACTACCCCGGCCGATCTTGAGTTGGCTGAGTTCTATCTGCAGCACTCTTAATTGGGCCAGGCTGCGCTCACTGCTGCAGGTTAAGTGTTCCTGAGGTGATAGCGCCAGAATTCGCTTGCAAGATGTAGCCGCTCGACCCGGAAACCGCATAGAACACAAGATTCAACGATCCGCTGTTTAAGCTGATCAGCGAGCGGCCGTTGGGCGAAACCGAGTAGGATCCAGAAAGCGTTCA
>JAFAPG010000109.1 GCA_019247235.1 Acidobacteriota bacterium | reverse complement strand
TTGTTGTGAAAAAGAATATTCTTTCCCCCTTTTAGGCCGGGCGGGCCGCAAGCCACCATAATGCCCTTATAAAGGCATGGCCCGGACTCGGGAAGAGGTGCGGTACGAAGATCGAGATCGATATAGTTGGCGACAAATAAATCCAGTTTGCCATCTCGATCGTAGTCGACAAAGGCGCAGCCACTGTTCCAGCGCTGGCCGTTGCCGCTCACTCCGGCCTTTTCGCTGACATCAGTGAAGGTGCCGTCGCCATTGTTGTGATAGAGGACGTTCTTGCCGAAGTAGCTGACAAACAGATCGTCAAAGCCGTCGTTGTCGTAATCTCCGATGCAGACACTTTGGCCCCAGCCCTGGTGAATCAGCCCAGCGTGTGCGGTCATGTCGCTGAAGGTCCCATCACGATTGTTGCGAAACAGGTGTGAAGTAGGTTCCTGCCCGGCGGCAAAGCCTTCCAGGCGCCAGCCGTTTACCAGAAAGATATCCAGCCAGCCATCGTTGTCGTAGTCGTAAAAGGCCACGCCGCAGCCAGTCGTTTCGAGCAGGTATTTGTTCTTGTGCTCGCCGCCATAAATGGTTCTTGCATTCAGCCCCGCGGCTTCGGCAACATCCACATAACTTACCCCCAAGTTCGTGCGCTCCTTGGTAGCCTGTGGTTCGCGGAGCGGGCTGCTTTGGGCGAAAAGCATAGGATAAAGATCCGCCAACGTAATCACACAACCGGTCCGCGCCAATGAGGAAAGAAAGCGACGACGTGAAGACAACAAACGGGGAATACCTTCCTGAATTTCGATCGTGCTACAATGCGCCGCTACTTTTATATTGAACGGCTTTCTGGTTTGGCAAGTTTAACCGGCGCAGAGAATTGCATGACTCCTCGACGGCGGCACACGAGGCGAGCTTGCAGAACGTTTTCGGCCGCTATGATCCTGTTAGTGGCAGGGAGTGTTCATGCCGAGGAGCTCGAGATCACGCGCAGCGCGCGCCCGTGGGAGTTTCTTTGCGCCACCGGAACAAAGGCGGGGTTGTTTGGAAATGAGGCGGGGAACTTAGAGGCCTGGGTATACCCGCTCAAGATTCTGCGCAATTTTCATCTGCGTTTTCTGGTTGGAAAAAGGAGTCTTCCGGCTGAAACGCTGGCGCGCACGGTGATCACGCAGCCTAGCAAGAGCACAATCATCTACAGCGGGGACAGCTTCTTGGTGAAAGAAACCCTCTTTGTCCCGATCAAGGCCTCTGGGGCAGTGATTGTGCTTGACATAGAAACCACCCACCCGCTTGAAATCGAAGCCCATTTTGAAAGCGATTTCCAGCTCGAGTGGCCGGCGGCACTAGGAGGAACTTATGTAAATTGGGATCCTGCCCTTCATGCTTTTCACTTCGGCGAGGAACAAAGGAAATATGTTGCCATCGTCGGTTCGCCGAGCGGTGATGTCGCAGAATCGGAGTACCAGACGAACTATTCCTCATCGCCAGAAAACGTTCTGCGATTAGGAGCAACTGCCAGGGGAAAAGAAACTAAGATCATCGCCGTGGCAGCCTCCGTCCAAGGAAAGAATGAGGCCGAAACCACATACCGAGACCTTCTCGCCAATTACCCGTCGTTGGAGCGGCAGTCAGCGGCTTACTATAGCGAATATTTGTTGCGCACCGTCGGCCTAGAACTTCCGGACCACCAGCTGGAGCAAGCTTACGATTGGGCACGAATCAGTGTGATTCAAGGTCTCGTCACCAACCCTTATCTCGGAACCGGACTGGTAGCTGGGTACCGAAGTTCGGGGAGTAGTCAGCGACCCGGATTTGCCTGGTTCTTTGGTCGCGACTCGTTCTGGACCGAGCTCGCCCTCGATGCCGAGGGCGATTTTTCTACCACTCGTACCGCGCTTGAGTTCGTCGCCAAATTTCAGCGGGCGGACGGCAAAATTCCCCATGAAATCTCCCAATCTGCCAGCTTGGTCGATTGGTTTCGACAATTTCCCTATCCCTACGCTTCCGTCGATGCCACGCCTCTTTATCTCATCGCCGCCAGCGACTATGTCCGGGAAAGCGGGGACCGAGCTTTCGCCGAACAGAACTGGAAGAGCCTGTGGAAGGCCTACGAATTTCTGCGCTCGACCTATGATGCAGGAGGCTGGCCACAAAATTTTAGTTTCGGTCACGGATGGGTGGAAGGCGGTCCGCTGTTGCCAGTAAAAACCGAGCTCTACCAGAGCGCGCTTGGAGCGGAAGCGCTGGAGGCGCTCGCCAGGCTTGCGACTTTCTCGGGCCGAAACGATATGGGGCGCCAACTTGAAGAACAATTTACCGAGCGTAAGCGGCTGCTGAACCAAGTATTTTGGTCGCCTGAGTCCGGCACTTATGCATTTGCCTTGGCGCAGAACGGTCAAAAGGTTGTCGAGCCGAGTGTGCTTGCCACCGTTCCCATGTGGTTTCATCTGCTCGACGAAGAAAAAGCCACTCAGATGCTGGAGCAGCTGGCTAAGCCCGAGCATCAGACCGATTGGGGAATGAGGATCATCTCCTCCCGGGCCACCCGCTACGATGCTGCTGGTTATCATTATGGGTCAGTCTGGCCGCTATTCACGGGATGGGCGGCGGTCGGTGAGTATCAATATCACCGCCCGCTCACCGCCTATGCCAACCTACGTTCGAATGCCCTGCTCGCCTTAGATGGATCCGCGGGCCACGTCACGGAGGTTCTCTCCGGCGACTACTACCAAGGACTCTCGACCAGCTCCCCGCATCAGATCTGGTCCGCGGCCATGGTACTCAGCCCTATGCTACGCGGACTGTTAGGCCTTGAAACCGACGAAGCCGATCATCGTATGGTCTTTTGTCCACATGTGCCGGCAGATTGGCAGCGGCTTCGAATCCACGGCCTTCACCTCGGAGAGACAACACTGGAATTCAGCTACGGCAAAACACCAGATGCAATCACCCTCGAGGTCGAGAGCAGTGGGGGCTTCACGCTTGAGTTTTCCCCCGCCGTTTCGCCACGTGCCGAGGTCACGGGCGCCTGGGCGAACCAGCGCCCCATAGGAATTTCGACCAAAAATACGCAGTCTGATCAACACGTTATGCTGCGTACAGAAATTGCTGAAGGCAAGACAATTTTGCGCATCGGCCTGCGGAACGATTTCGGAGTAAGCTATCAGACATCGCTGCCGCCATTAGGTAGCGAAAGCCGCGAACTGCGGTTCATTTCTGAAAACTGGTCTCCACCGCGCGATGTCCTCACGCTTAAGGTCGCGGGAGTGGCGGGCGTTGCCTATGACCTGGTACTCTCGAACCCAGAGCAGGTTGTCGGTGTCGAAGGGGGCGAGCTCAAGGATCAGAAACTACGAATCCAAATTCCAGGAAGTGAAGCGCCCGGCTATGTCGAAAAGCAGGTCACGATTCAATTCGGCAAACGGCACTAAAACACTATGAGAATTGCAAAGCGGCCTGACCAACCTTCGACCGCGGGGCTTTCCGCGCTGCTAATCGTCAGTTTTTTGATCGCTTTATGGGCCATTTCT
>JAFAPG010000107.1 GCA_019247235.1 Acidobacteriota bacterium | reverse complement strand
CGGCGACGGAGCAGTCACCCGAAGGACTCTGCGCAGGTGTCCAGAAATCACGAATCAGGCTCATTGTCTGTACTTACGACAATGTGCGGGAAGGGGGCGAACTTCTCATTTGGCGAACGGTATAGACGTAGTCTTTGGAACGACCCGAGAGGTGCCGTAAGTCCTCACGCCTGCTTACAGAAAATCGTTTGAAGTGGGCTGGAAGGAAAACGAGGAATGGCGCGCCCGGAGAGATTCGAACTCCCGACCTACAGCTCCGGAGGCTGCCGCTCTATCCAGCTGAGCTACGGGCGCGTATTTCCAGTTTACATGGGGGCATCTTCAATGCCCAGACACAGTCCCCAAACGCCAACCGGAGAGATGCTTTGGCTGTAGCGTGAGTGGATACGAACGGCTTGTTAGTGCCGACCCCGCCCGCGATCCCTATCCCGGCCCCCGCCGCCTCCCGCGCGCTCCGCCTTCGGCCGCGCCTCATTTACGTTAATTGTCCGTCCACCCAGTTGCGTGCCATTGAGCCCCGCGATTGCTTTCTCTCCTTCTTCGGCGTTCGCCATTTCGACAAACGCGAATCCGCGCGAACGGCCGGTGTCACGATCGGTTAGAATGCTGACTCGATCAACCTGACCATAGGGTTCAAAAGCCCGCCGTAATTCGTCCTCGGTGGTGTTGAAACTGAGGTTACCAACGAAGATATTTTTCAAGTTGCCCCTCTTTCTTTCGCGAACCGGGGAGCGCTCCCGAACACAACACAGTTTCACCGAGGTTCGCAAATGCGCCGAGAGTATAGCAAATCCTGAGAGTTCTGGCGCAGTAGAAGTTGGCAGGGGTAGGCCTTGGCCGCCAAGACTGGTTTGGTCTGCTGAGCTGGCTGACCCTTAGCCGGGCGATAAAGGGTCTCGAGCTTTACGATTCCGGATCATCGAGACCGATCGGGAGCAATCGAGAAAGTTCAGCATTTGTCGACCTTCCAATAGCCGGCGGATTGATAACTCAGCTGGAGAAGCCGATTCTTGGGATCGTGGCGCTTGCCACATTTGGGACAAGTCAGGTATCGGCTCCAGCTGCTGCCCTTTCTGTCGTAGTCTGAACAGACGGCAAAACTCACGCCACAGCTGCACGGCAGCAGATGGATTCTGAGCGGCGGGTTCACTGGCCGTTGCCCTGAAGAACGCGGTTCTTGGTGTCGGGATTCATTTAGCAGGTTGAAGCGACCCTAGAAATGTCATTTCCGGACCGATTGAGTCGAGAATAGTGGGGCCTTGAACCCTGCGGCACCACTCCGCCACCATTATTATTTTCTCCTTCTTCGGTCTGCTCGACCTGGGCTTCACGTTCGAGAGCTTTCGCCGATTGGGTGTCTTGGCCACCCCGTCGATTCTGACCGGCCAGTCGCAAGGAAGCAAGAGACATGTCGCGGCTGACGCAATTGGGGCTGGACAGCTTAGCTGGATGACACAGGGCTGGGTCGAAAGCGGCAGAACGCAGTCCATGCCCCAGCTGTTTCATCTTCGTTTTAGGATGTGATTCTAGATTTTGTGACGAACAACTGGACGAAGCTCTTGAAGTGCTAGAGAATGCTGTAGCGATGATCGACAAGCCAGCCGGAACTCACGGGTCGATCAACAGAGGCGTGGGCTGGACGCCGAATTCATAACGAGGTAGGACAAACCATGACTGCCGTTGCTGGCAAGCTTCCCAATTACATCAATGGAGAGTGGCGAAAGTCCGACGCCGAACAGTCAGTTGAGGTGAAGAACCCGGCCACCGGGGGAACCCTGGCGCGGGTCCCTCTGTCCAGTGGTCTGGAGGTGGCGGCTGCCGTCGAAGCAGCCGTAGCCGCCTTTCCGGGCTGGCGCCGCACCCCCCCGGAGGAGCGTATCCAGCCGTTGTTCAAACTCAAGCAAATTCTTGAGGATCATGTAGCGGAACTGGCGCGCATCATCACCGAAGAAAATGGCAAGACGCTGACCGAGGCCAAAGCCGAGCTCAGACGCACGATTGAAAATGTCGAGGTTGCCTGCGGTATTCCCACGCTCATGCAGGGCTACAATCTCGAAGACGTAGCTTCGGGAATTGATGAAACCATGATTCGCCAGCCACTCGGAGTGGTGGCTGCGATCACCCCGTTCAATTTTCCGGCCATGGTCCCCTTTTGGTTTCTGCCCTACGCCATCGCCTGCGGGAATACCTTCGTTCTGAAACCTTCCGAGCGGGTGCCCTTAAGCATGAGTAGAATCTTCGAGCTCATGGCGCAGGCGGGGCTGCCGCGGGGGGTAGTGAATCTTGTGAACGGGAGCAAACCCGCGGTAGATGCTCTGCTCGATCATCCCAAGGTACGGGCCATCAGCTTTGTCGGGTCAACTCCGGTCGCTAAATATGTTTATGCGCGCTCCGGAGCCAATGGTAAACGCGCGCAATGTCAAGGCGGAGCCAAAAATCATGTGATTGTGTTACCTGATGCAGACATGAAAATGGCAACTCAGATCATTAGTGACAGCGCCTTTGGTTGTGCCGGTCAGCGCTGTCTGGCCGTATCGGTTGCGGTCACAGTCGGCGAGGCCCAGAAAGCCTTTCGCGACTCCATTCAGGAGACTGCAGCATCGCTGCGGGTAG
>JAFAPG010000101.1 GCA_019247235.1 Acidobacteriota bacterium | reverse complement strand
CAATACCTCTAAGTGTATCCAACGGTGCGGTCGCGTTCGCTCCGTCGAATTCCTGGGCCTTCGCTGGGGCTAGAGCGTTAGGTTCTGCACCTGCTGGGTGAACCGGTGAATCGGGGCAAGCTTCCCGAACAAAAACTGAGTGTCATGCCAGATGTCAGGGTGCCCACTTTGAATGGACTTGTTAAAGTTCTGCGGATCCAATTGGGAAGAGGCAAAAGTGACCAGAAGTATCGTGGGTGAATGCCGCGGGACTTTCAGGATATTCCGGTACCTGGACACCCGTACCTCCAAGCAAACGAGGCACAGTCCCGACTACTCTTTTTGGAGACTCCTCCACAGTCGGCCAAATGTATAGCTGCTCGCAACCTCGCCCAACACGACAAGACGCGATTCCTCTTCACGTCGCAACACAAGCAGTGTCTCATCATCGTTGCGGAGTCCGAGCCGAAACGACTCCAGTCGTTGCAGCAAGTCTTCTCCCAACGCCTTCGCAGAGTCCACGGGGGCCTTACGCGCCCAATCTAGGAGCTGCTCTCGCCCCAGTTCCTGGCTCGCCCCGTTCTCGCTTTCGGTAATGCCATCTGTGTATAGCACAAGGAGATCGGATGGTTTCAGAGTGACCACCGTCTGGCTGTAGTCCGTTCCAGGAATTAAGCCGATAGGTAAGCCGGCAACGTTTTTGAGTTGTGGGTCATTTCTTTCCTCCAGCCATCCCCAACTTTGCTGCGCGGCATGATACCAGAGTGGAGGCAAGTGCCCCGCGTTGCTGAACGCCAGCCTGCCTGTGATGCGGTGGAAGCTCAGCACGATTGCCGTGGCATATTTCTTACTGCTGTTGAACGCGTCATTGAGGCCGCGCATGAAATCTGACTGGTCCCAGAGGTTGATGTTCTTGTGCATGAGCTCGCGCAGCGCCTGGGTCGCGGCGCTCACATCGTGACCATGGCCGCTCACGTCGGCCAGAGCCACGCGAGAGATCAAGTCGTAATCGCAGACGGACATATAGTGAAGGTCGCCGCCTCCATCTCCGTCATGAAAAGGATTCGAAGCTAACCACGCCATTAGGCTGGGCAGCTTTACCACGCGGGTGACTTTTCGATTGCCGCCCCAAACTTCAGTACACACCAACGCGTGGGCCTTTTCTGATTGATCGTGTACGGAAAGCTGCATGGTTGAGCACCTTAATTGACGCGATCAAGCATGTATATGTGACCAAGTTATGGATCTCCACCAAGCGCAAACAACGGGCGTTACCATTGTTTGCGCTGGCAAGAGTCGAACTGCAGAAAAGGGTCTAATCTTCGACGGTTCTCACTGGCTGCTGTGCGACGCCGATTCCGTCATCGTCGCCTCACCGCCAAAGGCGAGCGCGTATTTCTTGCCGCCGAATTCGATGCTTTTCAGAGTCTGGCTGCCATCATCGTTCGTGTGCACTTCGTACCCGTTGTTTCGTTCGGGTCGACTCAGTTCAATCAAGTGAGCGGACACAGTCGCCACGAGTTTTCCATAGGACACGATCATTAGGTCGACGTTCGGACCAGTTCCGTCCCAAGTAAGTTTGTATTGCCCTCGGGCCAGTTGATGTCCACCGACGGTTGCGGGCTGAGCCAATTCGATCGAGCCCTTGTTTTGTTTGTTTGCCGCGAATGTGCCGGTGGCCAACAGCAGGGCGAGCACAGGCAGCAGGGTGCTGGATATCTTTGAAAGATCCAATTGTTTATTCCTTTCTTGTCCCGAAATCATTGGGAATCGTTTTCTTCCGTCAGACGCTCGGCGACGGGCAAAGTTACAAAGTCTCACGCGCAGTTGATTTTCACGCATGCCACTTTTTGCCGGTGCCGGAGTCTCATGTGGATGAGGATGGAGCATTCGATGGAAGGCAAAGTCGTACTGGTAACCGGCGCCGACGGGGCTTTGGGGAGATATGTGACCCAGGCGTTTCTCGATGCTGGCACTATCGTCGTCGGTACATCGCGCAAAATACAGCAGTCCGATTTCAGTAGCCCGAGTTTTACAGCGATGCCTGCGGAGATTTCGACCCGCGAGGACGCTCAAGGTTTGGTGGCTCAAGTTGTGGTGCGTTTCAGAAGGCTTGATGTTCTTGCCCACACCGTTGGCGGATTCGCAGGTGGTCAGTCGATTGTGGACACCGACGATGACACTTTTCGACGGATGATCGACCTGAATCTGAATTCCCTTTTTCACGTTCTGCGGGCAACCATCCCTATTCTGCGGCGGACCGGCAACGGTCGGATTATTGCGATCGGGAGTCGAGCGGCGCTGGAGCCCGGAGCTGGGGTCGGTGCGTATAGCGCTTCCAAAGCTGCCATGGTTTCTCTAATCAGAACCGTGGCGCTCGAAAACGAGAATGCAGGACTTCGGGCCAACGTGATCTTGCCGGGCACAATGGACACGGCCGCCAACCGCAAGTCAATTCCCGACGCAGATTTTTCGAAGTGGGTCAAGCCCAGC
>JAFAPG010000092.1 GCA_019247235.1 Acidobacteriota bacterium | reverse complement strand
ATCCGAGGAGACGAGAAAAAACAAATCCTGCTGGATTTTGCCCTCACATCGCGCACCCTCAGGAACAATTACCAGGGTTTGAGGGTCGATCCGACCCAGGCCGATGCCCTCATCATCAGCCACGGACACGTCGACCATTACGGAGGTTTACTCGAATTGGTCGGGAGCCTCGAAGGGCATGCCAAGAAAGGGCTCACCCTGTACGCCGGAGGACGTGACACATTCTGTCACCGCTGGGTGGTGCAACCGGACGGCAAGAACCTTGATTATGGGGTGCTCAAACAGGATGCCGTAGAAGCGCGAGGGTTGAAGGTTGCCATCGCCGAAGAGCCAACCGTGGTGGCAGGTCATGCCGTCACCTCAGGTCATATTCCGCGACTCACGGATTTCGAAATGCCTCTTCCGGCAGCTCGACTGGAGAGTGGCGCGACTGGCTCGGCCTGCGATGCTACGTTTCACTTTCCTCCCGGAACCGTCAAGATTGAAGCCCAGCCAGGGGACTTGGTAAAAGATATTTTCTGGGGAGAGCACGCCACGGCCTATAACGTCAAGGATCGCGGGCTGGTCGTTATCTCATCCTGCGGCCATGCAGGAATCATCAATTCCATCCGCCAAATCCAGAAAACCACCGGGGTCGAGAAGATCCATGCCGTCGCGGGCGGATGGCACCTGGCTCCTTATCCAGATGAGGTCATCGCCAAGACGGTTCGCGCTCTGAAAGAAATCAACCCTGATTACCTGATCCCGATGCATTGCACTGGCTTCAGAACCATGATGGCGATCGAGCGGGAAATGCCGGAGAAGCTGGTTATGCCATCTACCGGGACTCGAGTGTTGTTCGGGGCCTGAGTTCACCAAGAGCTCTAGCCAGCCCGTCACCAGTAGCCCCTGCACCGTGGAGGATTGGTCTCCCAACCTGGCGCGCAAACTAATGGGTTAGCCATACTGTGAACTGGCCGCTCAGAAGCATTCGCTGCAATCTTAGGAAGTGAAGACCGAAGCCGTCGTGCTTAATTCTGAAGTCCAGAACGGGTTTCATTCAGGTCTGCCTTGGATCGAAGATGCAAGCAGTCATTCGGGGTCTAAGTGTACGATGGGCAAAGCTCAAGGGGCGCGAACCCCAAAAAGCGATTGGCGATTGCAAAGCCAAAGGCGTCAGGACACAACTTCCATGCATTCGCGAATTTCCGACTCACTGAGCGTGTGGTCAGAGGCTTTGGCGCGCGTATAGATTCGTTCTACGATTTCATCTGAGGTGGGAAAACCGCGACGTTCGAGCCAGTAGAGGACATTCGATTTGCCGCTCATAGGACCAATATCGATGACCTGCTCGAGCCCGAACAAGTGAGCAGGCACCCCCGAATAGACGGTGTTAGCGAGCTCGATATCATTTTTTTTGTATGCCTTAATAACCGCCGCCGCGTGAACTCCAGTGGCGGTACGAAACGCGTCCTCCCCAAAAACCGGATAGTTTGCTGGGATAGGAATGCCAGTAGCACGCGCCACCGCCTGGCAGTATTCCTTCAATTTGCTGAGATCTTGTTGGTCCCAGGGAGACACACCCATGAGCTTCAGATTCACGAGCATCTGATCCATCTGCGTGTTGCCCACTCGCTCTCCGGTTCCGAGCGCGCAGGCATGAACGCAATCGGCGCCCGCCGCGAGCGCCGCCATCGAGTTGGCTACGGCAAACCCTCGATCGCAATGGCCGTGCCAATCCACGCGAATACTCTCCCCACTTGGTTTGACAACCTCGTCAAGAACGAACTTCATTAGCGTATAGGCCCCGACCGGAGTTGAGTGCCCGGCCGTATCGCACACGACGATAGACTTGGCTCCGCAATTGATTGCACTGGCATAAAGCCTTTTCACCATCTGTGGGTCGCAGCGGCTCGTGTCCTCGGTTACGTACATCACTTCAAGTCCTAGCGAGATGGCATAGCGCACGGCTTTTTCCGTGGTTGTCAGGAGAAACTCTTCCGTCCATCCTTCCGTGAATCGCCGAATAGGACTCGATCCAATAAAAGTGGCGGCGCAAATTTTTAAGCCGGTGCGCTGGACAATGT
>JAFAPG010000327.1 GCA_019247235.1 Acidobacteriota bacterium | reverse complement strand
AAGCCGCGGCATTGTGTCGGGAGGTGTCGCTCTGGAATTCCCACGACACCTTTTGTGTCGCAACATCAATCGCGAAGAGCTTTCCTTCCCGCGAGCCTATGTACACCATGTTGTCAACGACTGCGGGTGAAGAGAACATCGGCCATTTCATGTTCAACGAAAATCGAACAGCTCCCGACCGCCGATCGAGCGCGTAAAACAACGCCGAATCCGAGGTAGCGAAGTAAATCGTGTCACCTTTTACCGCCGGCGTTGTAATCACCCAATTTCCGTTATTGTTGAAGATCCAGTTTTTCTCGCCTGTGACGGCATTAAGCGCATATAAATTTGAGTCGCGGCAACCGAAATACACAATGCCGTCAACCACTGACGCCGAGGACTGAATTCCCACTTGGTTGTAAATTACCCGGTCCTCGCCGGTTTTAAAACGCCACTTTTCCTTTCCACTGGATGCATCAAGAGCGTACATGTAACGATCCCAGCTTCCAATAAACACCATACCGTTCGAAACCGCAGGAGACGCGTGCACAACGTCTCCGGTCGGAAACTTCCATTTCAAGCTGCCCGACGTGGCATCCAGTGCGTAAATAGAACCATCTCCGCTACCAAAATAGACAACGCCCTTCCATACAGCCGGAGATGAAAGAAACGAATCGAATGGGTCCGGCATAATCTCGCCGGCAGGCAGTATTCCGTGGATGTTTTTGCCGGCGAATCGCCTTTCGCCGGCGGTTTGAAACTTCCATCTCAGTTGCCCGCTGACGGCATCAACGGCATAAAAGTTGCCATCATAGCTTTCGAAGTAGACGGCCCCACCCTCGACAGCAGGTGAGGATGTAATTCTCGCTTTCGCCTCAAAGGCCCATTTCTGTTTTCCAGACCCGGCGTCGATAGCATAGAGCTTGCCGTCGGTACTCCCGATATAAACGAGACCGCTGACCACCGCAGGAGACGATATGACTCGTCCATTGGTGTGAAACTTCCATTTCACTCGACCGAAACGCTGAAGCGCCGGACCCGCGTAGGTTCCTGTGTGCTCCAGGTTTGCCCGAAACATGCGGGCGTCTGTGCCAGGCGCGAGGGGGATCGTGAGAATCGCAAAAACCAGAGGTAAACATCGTGTTGTGGGTGACCAGATCATCGATAGTCTCGAACTCGGCGACGCAAATCACACAACGAACCGAACAGGGCATTGCCTGCGCCGACAACTACGAGCTGCTATTCCGGGACCTTTTCGCTCTCAGTCCAGCGGCACCTGCACGGCTGTTCACCGTCGAGCACCTCAGCTCAATCAACTAACCCAGGCGTAAGCCATGTCTGGACCCGGTAAGGATCGCCGCACCCAATTATCCCTACCCACTCTGAGACGCAGGTCACAAACTAACGTCCGGCGTCATCCGACGGAACAAGTATTTCTGGGCCAAAGACGTGAACCAACGTGACTAGTGCCTGCCGTATATATTGAATTCGTTGTTCTACTTCCGCTTGTCGTACCGAAAGCGACATCAACTCGCCCTGGATGGAGGCAAGTGGCGATGTCGAGTCTTCGGAGTCGAGCACAGGAATGTGCCCATCGTCGAAAACTGCAAAGGGCATTTGCGAAATGGAGGTTTGTTCCGCTTGGGATGAGTCACTCAATGGATCCCCCGCGACGCGTTGACTAATCATGAGTTACAGCTTTTAAGCAGCCAACACAAGTGCCTCTGGGACGAGCACCACAGAAGGTGAGTCAGGGTGGTGCCTTGCGAGCATGAATACCTCTCCACGGGGTCGGCCGAGGAGTTCGTAAGATCTTGCACTATTTGCCACCGAGGATTCGCATACAACTTAAATGTATTCACAACCATTGGCGCTCTTCTAATCCCTGTTGTCGCCAAGATTTTGGTTCTTGGCACTATATTCCGATGATCAGGTTTCTACAGTGCCCGACCCGGCTTCCGACAATTTACGACGCTCGATCGCCTGCATCGTAGGTCTGCTACAAGGGGAATTGGAAGCACTGCTTGAACAGAAATCAACTATCAAACTGCGTCTGCGAGCTCTTCGCCGCCGGTTGAGCTCTTTGCCGGGTGAGTCTCCTCGAGGGCCCAAGACTCGGTCGAAATATCGTCGATCGCAGAAGGCGGCGGGTCGTGGCCAGGCTAGAGAACTGCGGCAATTGCACGAACAGTTGCGGCGGGCTTGCCGCATTGCATTCCTGGAACTTGGAGGAACGGCGACACCGGATCAGCTTTGCTCGGCTATTATCCGCAGAGGATCGTTCTCATTTGCAGCAATCAACGAACAACCGGTGACTGCAATTCGGCACATGCTGACCTCCATGGCCCAGTCCGGGGAGGCAACTTGCAGTAGCAATGGTACTCATCCCAAGTGGGTCTACAACACGGACGCCTCACGCTTCCCACGGTCATTTTAGAAACTCGAGCGTGCTCGAGTCTCTCATAAGGTCCGATCTACTAACTCTTGCAAGCCCGAGCGATAGCCACGGCTACAGGGCAACTCTTTGCCATCCTTAAGCACTACGATGTATTCACCGCTATTCACCGGTTGAAGTTCTTTGATTTTCTGAACGTTTACGATTGCCGAACGGTGGATGCGGATGAACTGTACCGGATCGAGGCGCTCGGCAATTTCACCTATACCTTTTCTCAACAGATACGCTTGCTTGCCTACGTAAATACGGACGTAGTTAGCCGCCGCCTCAACCCAGTCAATTTCGTCAAAGCTCAGAAAAAGGACCCGACCGCCAGTTTTGACAATCAGGCGTCGACCAGAGGCAAACTGCATTCCGGTTTCCGAAAGATAACGCAAAATGTGCTGCGCCGCTTCTCGATCTTTTGTCTTGAGAAGCTCCGCGCGCGCTCTCTCCACCGCTTGATGCAGCCGCTCCTGGTCGAACGGCTTTAATAAGTAATCAAGAGCCTGAGCTTCAAACGCTCTCACGGCATGCTTGTCATACCCGGTGGTGAAAACGACAATCGGCATCTCCGACTGCGGCATTTCACTAAGCACCTCGAATCCATCCAGGTCGGGCATGCGTATGTCGAGAAACAGCAGGTCAGGTTTGTAGGCTCTTAATGCCTGCACAGTTTCAGCCCCATTCTGGCATTCGGCAAGCACCTGAACCCCCTGCTCGGTCTTCAACATCACCCGCATCTTGTTTCGAGCCAACGGCTCATCGTCCGCGATGATGACCCGCATGAACTTCTTCACTCCTTTCGATGAAGGTCTAGATTTGGACGAAATGGCATACGAATAGTCACCTCCGTTCCGCCGTTCGGTGGAATTCGAAAGTTTAGGCTTTGATTTTGTCCGTACAACGTATGAAGTCGTTCCCGCGACGCGGCAATTCCGAACCCCGCCTTGGAAGTTGATTCATCATGGCCGTCAAACCCCGGGCCGTTATTCACAATCGTAAGTAAAAGACGATCTCCGGCCTGCCGACTGGAGATCCTTAGTTCCCCTTTGGACGAGAGCTTGGCGATTCCATGCTGAATGGCATTCTCGACCAAGGGTTGCAGCACAAGATGTGGGACCTGGGCATCCAGAGTCTCCGGGGAAATATCGAGCTCAACGGCCAAGCGTTCGCCAAAACGGATCTTCTCGATTTCTAGATAGCCATTCACAAATTCAAGTTCCCGGTTCAGCGTAGTAATCTGATCCGCCCCGTCCTCTAGGCTCATGCGCAACAGCTCGCTCAAGCGTGTCATCATCGCGTCAGCAGCCTGCACGTCAGTGAACATAAGCCCAGAGATGGAATGCATAGTGTTGAACAAAAAATGCGGCTGTAACTTGCTTTTCAATGCCTGCAGGTTGGCTCTTACCAGCTGTGTTTCGAGCTGAGCCGTGAGCCTTTCGCGTTCCTTCAGCTTCGAGTAGTAGGACGAAACATAAGCAATAAAGAGAATTGGTACATAAGTGTCGATCACGTCGTCGTACCACAAGTTAGCGAACATCATTTTGTACACTGACCACGCTATGTGAGCTCTATGGG
>JAFAPG010000314.1 GCA_019247235.1 Acidobacteriota bacterium | reverse complement strand
CTCCGTCCTTCCCCTGCATCCCCAACAACCAGTTCACGGCTCGTTTCATGCACGCTTGCTGGCGCACCGGATCGGAGGCCTGCATGTGCTGAAACGCGAGCAGCACCATCGCCGTATCGTCCACGTCAGGATAAAACTCGTTGTTGTATTCGAAAGCCCAACCGGATGGTTCGACATTCGGCCGCTTCACAGCCCAGTCGCCCTTGCGCCGCACTTCCTTTGTCAAGAACCAATCCGCCACGCGGCGTAGCGCTTCCACGGGTGGGTCTTCGCTCTTTCCCAGCGCATACGCCGCGATCGCCGTGTCCCACACCGGCGAGAAGCACGGCTGCATGTAAAAGCCTCGTGCGTCGTTGTCGGTCATCAGTCCGTCAAACTGCCGCTCTGCTTCGCCGCGCAGCGAATGCTCGGGTCCGTAACCCAGTACGTCGAGAGCCATGACGGCATACTGCATCGACGGATAAATCGCCCCTAACCCATCGGAGCCTTCGAACCGTTCCACCATCCACTGCTCGCATCGCTTAATTGCGAAATTCCGGATGAATCGCGGCCCAAAGCGCTCCCACACCTTCAAAAACTTGTCTAAGGCCAGGAAGCAATTCCGCCACGAAAACGTTGTGAAGTCCGGTTCCGGATGCATTGGCGCGCCGGGCAGGAACAGCTCGTCAATCGTGAACCCTTCCGGTACTGGACGCTGCGGATTCGCCGCATGCACAATTGCCAGCGGAATGACAATCGCGCGCGTCCACGCCGACATTTGATAAATGAACCGGAACGGCAGCAGAATCAACTCCGGCGGAATGCTTGGGCAGGCATCGCGCGGAAATAGCCCGAACAGGCTCAAGTTGATTCGTACGTAGCTGTTCGCTGCTTGCAGGCCGCCGAGTTCCAGGATTCGCTCGCGCAATCGCGTCAGGCGCTCGTCGGACGCGCTCAGTCCCGCCACTTTCAATGCGAAGTAGGCCTTGATCGAAGCGCTGATCTCCGAGGGCCCATGTTCGTAAATGCTGAAGCCGCCATCTGGTAACTGGCGCGCAAGAATCGAGGCAACCGCGCGGTCCACTTGCGCGCGCCTCGGTGGATCCCATTGGCCGTCCACCGGGGGATGCAGCCACAGCTGCATTAGGATGTAATCGGATTCGAGCGTTGTATCCGCCCGTAGATCGGCCCACCAGAAACCTTCGGCGCTCTGTCGTCCGAGCAAAGAATCGGACGCGCGCCGGACAGCCTCCGCTGCCGCCGCCGTCAGCGACGTGCTAAATGGTGAACCAGACTTGGTTCGTCCAAACGATTGAACAACTTTCGTGCTCACGTTCGTACGCTGTACAACCTGGGTGTGTAATTCTCCAAATCGGACGGCAACGTAAAGCGCACGTCCTCTTCTTTAATTTCGACTTCTTCCACTTCGCTGTAGCCATAGCCGCGGAGATGGCTGATCAGCTCCTGCACCAGATGCTCGGGTGCCGAGGCCCCGGCCGTTACCGCTACGGTCTGTGCCTCGTTCAACATGTCCGCACGCACTTCGGTCGAATCGTCCAGCAAGTAAGCCGGCACTCCGGCCTTTTCGCAAACTTCAACCAACCGGCGCGAATTCGAACTATTCTGCGAGCCAACTACAAGCAATGCTTCGCACATGGGCGCTACGGCTTTGACGGCTAACTGCCGGTTCTCGGTTGCGTAACAAATATCCTGTGTCTTCGGGCCGATAATCTTCGGGAAGCGCTCGTACAGCCGCTTTACGATGTCCTTCGTCTCGTCAAGCGAAAGCGTGGTCTGGGTCAGATAAACGATCCGTTCCGGATCCTTAATATTCAGCCGGTCCACATCCGCTACATCGGAAACCAGCGTGGTGCTCTCCGGCGCTTCGCCCAGCGTGCCAATCACTTCGTCGTGATCGCGATGGCCAATCAGGATAATCGTATAGCCCTGCTTTGCGAACCTGACGGCCTCGAGGTGAACTTTCGTTACCAGCGGACACGTCGCGTCAATCACCTGCAGTTGCCGTTCTTTCGCTTCCGCCCGAACTGCCGGAGAAACACCGTGCGCGCTGAAAATCACGCGCGCGCCCATCGGGACCTCGCTCAATTCCTCAACGAAAATCGCCCCTGCCTTGCGCAGTTCGTCCACCACGTGCCGGTTGTGGACAATTTCCTTGCGAACATAAATCGGCGCACCGTAAAGGTCTAGTGCAATCTTCACCACGTCGATAGCGCGCACCACGCCTGCGCAAAACCC
>JAFAPG010000287.1 GCA_019247235.1 Acidobacteriota bacterium | reverse complement strand
CGTCTCTCTCCGGGTCTGCCACGCAGACGGTTTACGGTGGCGGGGCCGTGCAGTGGGGAGATGTGCTCTGGAATAATCATTTGATCGGCGATTTCTCTTCCCAGGGGCTGCCCGATTACAGCAAGACCTTGGTGCCATCGTTTAGCGACTTTACTTACGATGTGTACTTTTGGGTAGCTAATGCCGGATCGTCCCAGGCGCTTGAGTTCGATATCAATCAGTTTTTCGGGGGCCAATCCTACATATGGGGCCACGAATGCCGCATCGCCGGCGGCTCTGAGTGGGATACCTGGGATAATCAGGCGCAGAGGTGGGTGCCGAGCGGCGTTCCCTGCCAACCGCTGAGCGGTCAGTGGAACCACTTGGTGTTAAACGTCCAACGCACCTCCGATGGCCACCTTCGCTTTCACTCCATTAATTTGAATGGAAACAACGCTATTCTGGATCGTTACGACACCCCCACTCCGAGCAATTGGTATGGAATTACCATCAATTATCAGATTGACGGGAACTTCTGGGGAACGCCGTATTCGGTCTATCTCGACAAGCTAAATTTCACCGTGCAATAAGCTCACCTTTTCGACCGGGAGGCACGCTTTTAGTGGGCAGAGCGTGCCTTTCGTCTTTGTCAATTCGGCATAGTTAGGCTCCCCCGGTGGTCGTTCTAGGTCTATAATCAAACTAGGTATTGGTATGCGGGGCTGTTGTACTGTTGTTCTCTTCGCCATCTGCCTTGTGGGGTCAACGATCTCGGCTGCAGATACGAATTCCTCGGCCTTGACTGAACAGCACCGTATGGAGTTGATCCGTACCTTTAACGCCGACCTAGTCTACATTCGTACCCGATTCCCCATGGGTAAAACTGGGCTCACGCTAAAGGATGGAAAGCTGTCCCCGAGCGGTGAACAACTGGAGCGATTGCTGGCGCTCTGGGGGCCTTCGGTGAAACCTGGCGACCGGGCTCTGATCACCCAATTTCTCATCCGCAACGACCGCATCCACCTAGAAATCAACGGCGGGCCGGTAAAGAAACAGAAGTGGTATCAGCACGTGCAGATCGGTGCGGGCGGGGGAATGATGACACCTGGTGGAGCTCAGGATCCCATCAACAATCCGCGCGGATCATACGTGGACCTCCTGTTTAATCATCGCATCCCTGATTTGACGGTCGAACAGGTTAAACAGCTGCTATTGCCGGTTTTCGACTTCGACTCCAAGTCTCCACTGCAGGCTTATCTAGAAACCGTGCCGCCCAAAATCAAGCAGGCCATCGAAAAGCATCAGGTATTAGTGGGCATGAATCGCGAGATGGTGATTTACGCCAAAGGGCGACCGGAAAAAAAGATTCGTGAGAAAGATGCCGACACCGAGTATGAAGATTGGATCTACGGGAATCCTCCCCAGGATGTCGACTTTGTTCGTGTCGTGGGCGACGAAGTCGTGCGGGTAGAGACCATGAAGGTTAACGGCGAAAAGATTGTCAAAACCGAAAAGGAAGTTGATATAGGCGGGCCCACGGTTGCCACCGCTGCACAGAAGGAGGAGCGCCCCGTGAGTGCACCGACCCTGCGTCGTCCCGGAGAGGAGGCTCCTAATACCACTCCTGCGCGATCCTCGAGCCCGGCGCCCATGCCCATTCCCGATGTTCCCCAGCCGCCCTCAGGAGCGCCGCAACCGCAATAGAGGGCAGGGAAGCCCAGCGCTCTAACCCTGCGACTCGGCCATCCAAGCTAGCTGAATCGATGCGCGAGACGCGGTACTTGGCGGCCATTTCTCCTGCCTTTAAACTGAACTTGTGAAGATCGCATTGGGACAGATCAATCCCACCGTGGGAGATTTCTCGGGCAACGCCCGAAAAATCATTGCGTTCTCCGAGCGGGCAAAGTCTCAGGGCGCCGGCTTAGTTCTGTTTCCCGAGCTTTCTATCTGCGGCTACCCCCCCCGAGATCTAGTGGAACGGGCCTCGTTCGTCGTACACAACCGCGAAGCCGCCGAACAGATTGCGTCCGAGACTCGCGGCATTGCCGTGATCTGCGGCCTGGTCACTCCGGCGCAAGCCGAAACCGGCAAATCGGTGATGAACTCCGCGGCCTTGCTCATGGACGGGCAGATCCGCTTTGTGCAATCCAAGATGTTGCTGCCCACCTACGACGTCTTTGACGAGATGCGAAACTTTGCCCCGGCTCGCGGACAACTGCTGTTTCCTTTCTGCGGAAAACAAATGGCGCTCACCATTTGTGAAGACGCCTGGAACGACAAACATTTCTGGCCGCGACGCTTGTACAGCTTTGATCCGGTTGAAGCCCTGGTTCAGGCGGGCGGAAACTTCGTGCTGAATATCTCGGCTTCGCCCTTTTGGGCGGGGAAGCGCGAAATGCGCAGGGAGATGTTGGCCACTATGGCTCGCAATCAGCATGTCCCGGTAGCTTTCGTCAATCAGGTAGGGGGAAACGACGGCCTGGTTTTCGATGGCTCTAGCCTGCTCCTCGACCGTCAAGGGAATGTGGTGGCGCAGGCCCGCTCTTTTGAGGAAGACCTGATCGTGTTTGATTCAGACGCACTCGTTGGCGATGTACATGCCCAAGTCCAAGGTGAAGAAGCCAGTATTTATGCCGCTTTGGTGCTTGGCACGCGGGATTACATGGCGAAGTGCGGCTTCGCTCAGGCCATCGTCGGATTGAGCGGGGGCATTGACTCGGCCCTGACTGCCGCCATTGCCGTCGACGCCGTAGGAGCGAATAACGTGCTGGGCGTGGGAATGCCGGGACCGTACTCTTCTCCTGGTTCGATCAGCGACGCCCAGGAGCTGGCCACTAATCTAGGGGTTCGCTTCGAGATTCTTGCCATCAGCGATATCTTTCAGGGATTCAAAGCAACCCTGGCCCCCTTATTCGCCGAGCGTTCCGAAGATGTGACCGAAGAGAACCTCCAATCGCGGATTCGCAGCTCCCTGTTAATGGCCTTATCCAATAAGTTTGGCGCCTTGGTACTGAGCACGGGGAATAAAAGCGAGTTGGGGGTGGGTTATTGTACGCTTTATGGTGATATGGCAGGCGGGCTCGCCGTTATTAACGACGTGCCCAAGACTCTGGTCTATCGTTTGAGCCG
>JAFAPG010000285.1 GCA_019247235.1 Acidobacteriota bacterium | reverse complement strand
GATGCCGCTTGCGAGTGTTATGGAGCCATCCAGACATTTCGCAGCAGTCTGGCATTCGTGTGATTGTGCAACTCTCAGTTCGTTGCCGAACAGACACAGTCCAGCGTCCCGAATAGGCTACGCGCTACTGGTTCCCCCAGAATCTGATTGCCGCGCGCTTGTAAGAGGAGCACGTTTGGAACGTACGAATGTTCGAAGCGAAAAGAAAACTGCGGAGAGGCATCGATCAGGAGCACGGAAGGACCCCGGCGGCAAGCCGATTACCAATGAAATCCTAACTTCGATTCCCGAAGGCGAGTACGATCTCATCCGGCCCGATCTCGAATTTGTACAACTAGGGTCTCACCACATCCTCCACGAACAGGGAGAAAAGATAGAGTTCGCCTATTTTTTCAATCAAGGGCTGGCCTCATTAGTGGTGCTTACCAGCGATGGCAGAAGTGTGGAGGTGGCGATCGTAGGACATGAAGGGGTTGTGGGTACGCCCTTAGCGGTCGGGCTGCATCGCGGACCTTATCGTGCCATCATGCAGATTCCTGGCGCGGCCGTGCGCGTCAAATCCGACATCTTGGAAGAACGATTGTCCGAAACCCCCGAGTTACGGCTGGTCCTTAACCGTTACGTGCTGGTACAAGGGTTGCAGATTGCTCAGATCGCTGCTTGCAACCGGCTGCATGAGATTGAGCAGCGACTAGCGCGTTGGTTGCTCATGTGTCAGGACCGCGTGGATTCCGATTTTCTCCCCGTCACCCACGAATTTTTGGCCCAGATGCTTGGCACCGGTCGTCCCAGCGTGAGCTTAGCGGCCGGAATGTTGCAACGGGCCGGCATCATTGAGAACCTTAGAGGAACGGTGAAGATCTTGAATCGGAAGGAGCTGGAAGCGGCCGCCTGTGAATGTTATCGGGCTATTCAACATTTCAACCGTAGTCTAAGTCAGCGAGAGGCCAATACTGATTGACCAGGCCGGCTGTCGCCGCCGCCTGTATCCACACCCGCCCTTCCGGCCTAGAAACGCCTAATATGCCGACGCTGACCGGGCCGCTAGCGGTTGCCCTCATTCAGACGTTCCTAGCCGTAGTTAATCGAAAAAACCGGCTTGGTTCTCCAGCAACTCTTTTTTGCTCGGGCGAATCAATAGATTGGACACTTCCCCAACGTGCCGGGTCTAGCTGCCACACAGCCGACGGCGGGCTCCGCCTTATTGCGGCGTTCGTTTCGTAAGATTTTCCCTCCTGCAGTGCGCGGGCAAGGAGCGTACTTGTGGGATGCGCAGGGCAAGCAGTACCTGGATTTCTCCGGATCGGCTGGGGTCAACTTCATCGGACATGGTGTCGAGTCGATTGTCTCGGCGATGACCTCGCAGGCCCGTTCTCTTGAGTTTGTCCATCTTAGCCAGTTCACTACTCCGATTGCGGAGCAGTACGCCAGTGAACTTTTGGAATTTGCCGGAGACAACTTCCGTGGGGGAGCCGTGTACTTCACCTGCGGAGGTTCGGAGGCCATTGATACAGCGCTGAAACTAGCGCGCCAATACCAGGTGGAGATCGGCAATTTTGGCCGCTCGCAAATCATCAGCCGCACTCAGAGCTACCACGGGGCCACGCTCGGAGCCATGGCTATTTCCTCGAGCAAGCGGCCCAGGGAGATGTTTCGTCCCATGGTACGAGAATTCGCGAGCGTACCCGGCCCTTACCCTTACCGTTGTCCCTATGAGTGCTCGGACTCCTGCAATAATTGCGGCTCGCTCTACGCTCAGGAAGTCGAGGCAGCCATTGCCGCCGCCGAGCAAAAGGTTGCGGCCATTATCCTCGAGCCCGTCAGCGGCGCCGCGGTTGGCGCCGTAGTGCCACCAGCGGGATACCTTGAAAGAGTTATCGAAATTTGTCGGCAAGCCGAGGTACTGATGATTGCCGATGAAGTGATGACCGGCACGGGAAGGACGGGCAGAAATTTTGCTATTCATCACTGGGGTCTCGCTCCCGACATCCTAGTGACGGCCAAAGGGCTAGCCAGCGGCTATGCGCCGCTCGGAGCGGTGCTGATCTCGGCCAAGGTTGTCGAGGCCATCGCCTATGGCTCCGGTTCCTTTGTGCATGGCTTTACCTACAGCTCCCACCCAATTTCGCTGGCCGCAGGTCGGGCAACCTTGAAACACGTTAGGAGCTTGAACCTGGTTGAAGCCGCCGACTCCGATGCCCAGGAGACTACGGCAGCGAAGTTAAAAGCCGGTCTCCTCAAGCTTCGCACGTTGGACGCGGTGGGCGACGTGCGCGGCATTGGCCTGCTTTGGGCTGTCGAATTTGTTTCGGACCGGGGCGCGAAAACTCCTTTCCCCGGGGCCGACAATTTTAGCGGTAAGGTGGCGCAGGCGGCACTAGAGCGGGGACTGCTCGTTTATCCCGTACAGGGCTGCATCGATGGGGAAGCAGGCGATCATATTTTGATCGCCCCGCCCGCCGTGATCTCCCCGGAACAGATTGCCTGGGCGTTGGAGCAGCTGGCCTCGGCCATCGAAGAAGCTTCGGCCTAGCCGAAAATTTGCCTCCCTCGGCTGCTGCCTAACGTCTAGTCGGCAGACGATTCGCCGCAATAATTCACGTATTTTCACGATTTTAGCCGATGAGGTAGAAATGCGACTCGGCTGAGATGGCAGCCATTGTCAGCGGCTCGCGCTTTTGGCAAAGTTCCGGTTGAAGGAGGGCGGAAATGATCGGAATTGAGACTGCGAGCGAGCAGAAAGCACCCGCACGAATTTCAGAAAGGCGGCTACAGGAGAGCATCTTGGCAGCAGGCGAAAGGCGCTTGCTGATCTGGATCGCCAGGCGCGTGCCGACCTCGATCAACTCCGATCACCTAACGATCTTGGGCTTTGCCGCACAGCTGGTGACGGGTCTAAGTTACGTACTCTGCCGCTTGAACTCCCGATGGCTCTTCGTCGCGGTGGCATCTCTGCTTCTGAACTGGTTAGGGGATAGCCTGGATGGAACCTTGGCTCGAGTTCGCCAGCAGATGCGGCCACGCTACGGCTTCTATGTGGACCATATACTGGACAGCTTCGGAGCGGTAGCCGTCATGGCGGGTCTGGCCGTTTCGGGTTACATGAGCCCAGCAGTGGCGACGATGCTATTGGTAGTTTTTCTTTTGCTTTCTATTCAGTCATATCTCGCCGTCTATGCGCTTGGCGAGTTTCGCCTGTCCTTCTGGCGCTGCGGGCCGACGGAGATTCGTCTGGCGCTGGCAATTGGCAATTTTGCGCTCTTCCGCTGGCCCACAGTGTCTGCGATGCATTACCGGCTATTTGATGTCGGAGGCACGATCGCGGTCGCGATCATGTCCGCTATGCTCGTCTACTTTACTGGCAAAAACGTTTCTCGCTTGTATCAGTTAGAACCACTGCCATGAGCCGCCCCTCGGCCTTTATGCGCTGGATGAAGTTCAACGGCGTGGGCGCGGTTGGATTTGCCCTGCAATTGAGCGTACTGGCGATGGCAAGAGCTGGTCTCGGACTGAACTATCTGTGGGCCACGGCTCTAGCGGTTGAAGCCGCGCTGCTCCATAACTTCTTCTGGCACGAGAAAATCACCTGGCGCGATCGCGAGAGTAGCCAAAGGCTGAAGCGGCTGATCCGATTTCATCTGGCTAACGGAGCCATTTCGCTCGTGGGAAATGTCGCCTTCATGAGGTTGCTTGCCGGAACACTGATGCTGAATTACCTGGCGGTCAATGTGGTTTCGACACTCGTATGTTCCCTGGCAAACTTCTATGCCGGGGATCTATTTGTGTTTGCCCGCTCTCTGTCCCCGCCTGATTCCGGCTGAGCTTTTTAACTGAAGTGCCGATTGGCGTAGCTCAAAATCAATCCTAAGCGCAGGCGCCGCTCACTCCATAGAATGATCCATCTGTCGTTCGACCGCCCAGATGTCTTGCCCCTTCTGCTCGAAGGGGTAGACGTGCACCATCCAGCCAAAGATCTGGGGCAAGAATTTCCCCCCGGCCTGGTCGCACTGCTCTTTGCTGAAAATCGATCCCGCCAAGCCAAATTTGGCGTTCGGCGGGATGGCTTCTCGCTGGCGCTCGCGGGGAGGGAGGCAAAGGTTTACATGCGCATGCCATTGCGCAATGCTTAGGGGAATACGAGAATTCAGCTCGTCTTCGCTCGCATCCTTCTTGGCCGTGTACATGACGCCGATCAGTTTATAGTCCTCGCCTATTTTTTCGTAAAGCAGCGAGGTAGGACGGTTGGGATCGAAGCGGTTTCCCGCCAGAAAGCCATTCCAATAATTGGTAAAGTGATATTGCTTCTGAGGAAGGTTGGGCAGGAATATTTTGTAACCATCGGCCAGAGCGACTTTGTAGTCCTGATATTTGGCCGCTACGGTCCTTGCCGCCGCGACTACTTGATCGGCCTTTTCTTGATCGCCGGGCTGCAAGGGACGCAAACTGGTCAGCTTCATGTGTGGTCCCATGTCCATGTGGTGGCCTTCCATCGCCTGCATGGCGGAATTGCCACCCTCGCCGGCCGCCGGCATATCGTGCATGTCTGACATCTGCTCGCTTGCCACGGCGGACGCGTGAGGAGCATTTTGGCTGTTCGAGCGAGACGAATTTTGCGCCCACAGGCTCGAGCCGAGCAAAGCCACCGCAAGCCATTCGAATCTCACCATGCTTCGACTCCTTTTTGCGCTGGTAATTAACTTAGACCAACCCAGGAAGTGGGAAAATGTTTCTAAAGTGTCAAGCACGTCCCCTCCGCTCGTAATCAGGGGCCACTCTGCGTCAGGGGCTGAGTTAACCCCAAGTCGTTGAGCACCTTCAGGGCGGCTTCTGAAGCATTACGAATACAGTCCGGAACACCGATGCCCGAGTAAGCGTTGCCAGCCAGACCTAGGCCGGGGAGTGCGTCTAGGAGAGCACGGATACGCTTGATGCGCTCCTGATGTCCGAGGCCATATTGTGGCATCGCTTTTTCCCATCGCTGAATGCGAAGGAAAGCCGGCCGCTCCTGAAGCTTGAGGATTTGCCCAACTTCGCTTGAAACGATCTCCTCAATCTGGTCGTCTGACGTGTGGTAAATCTCCTCATCGCTCGTACCCCCGAAAAAGCAGCGGAGTACGGCCTGATCAGCCGGCGCGCGGTGGGCAAATTTATTGTGAACGAATGTAGCCGCCAATAGTCGGCGCTTTTCCTGGCGGGGTACAAGAAATCCAAAGCCCGAAGGCATAGCCGAACGAACCCGACCCTCGTATTTAAGCACCACGGTAAGCGAAGAGCTATAACGGATCTCTCCCAGTTCGCCAGCAAGGCTGGCGTTGGCTTTAAGCATTTCTGCCGCCCGAGGAGCGGGGGCGGCGATAATGGCGGCATCAAACTCCTCGGTACGTCCAGAGCTAACTACCAGCCATCTACCAGATTCACAGACCACAGCCTCAACTGGCGAGTTCAGGCGGCAGGCCTGCGGGGGAATGCGCGCCACGAGAGCGTCAACGATCTGTTGCATGCCGTTTTTCAGCGAGGTGAATAGGGCCTTGGGACGACCGATAGCCGCCGATTTTTTGCTCGCGGCCAGGCCGCGACCGAGACTGCCATGACGTCGTTCGATGTCGACCAGACGAGGGAGAACGGCCTCCACGCTGAGCTCTTCGGCGCTTCCTCCGTACACCCCCAGCAACAGCGGATCAACCAAACGCTCCACCATCTCGGTCCCATAGTGTCGCTCGAGGAACTTGGCTACGGTGGTATCGGCCAAGATTGCTGGAGGAGGAAGCAGCCATTCGCTCACAATTTTGAACTTCGTTCTCCAGGAAAATAGCGGTGAGAAGAATGTTGGCAGCAAGCGTGTGGGCACCATGAACATAAGGCCATCGGGAACTGCCACCAAGCGGCCGCCAACGAGGATGAAAGTTGTTCTTTGGGCATCGCAAGATGGAATCAATTGATCTGCTAACCCCAGTTCGCGGCAGAGGTCCACGGCCCAGATCTTCTCGGTGAGAAATGAGTCGGGCCCAGTCTCAAGGACAGAACCCTCGACCTGATCCGTCTTGATGACCCCGCCAAAACGCGCGCTCGATTCAAACAGCACGAACTCAAGTCCCATGCCGCGAGCGCGCTGTTGTTCGAGACGAAAGGCCGAAGTTAAGCCAGAAATTCCGCCGCCGATGATGGCAATGCGTTGCATTTCAAAGTTACGGGCCTGGGGACGCGTGCAGCCGGGAGTGTACGATTTCTGCCAATGCAGAGATCAACAGTGGGGCCTCATTCAAAGATTCGGCTCGCCACATGCGCATCGACCGCTGTTCGGCCGAGCGCCTGGCCATGATGTCGATGTCATAGAGAACTTCGACGTGATCACATAGGAAGCCAATGGGCTGGAAGAACACTCCGTGGAAGCCTTCCTGGCAGAGCTCAGCCATGGTCTCCTCCAGTGTTGGACCGAGCCACGGTCCTCTCGACATGCCTTGACTTTGAAAGGCCAGGCGCCAATCGGACTCACCTAAGCCGGCGGCTCGGGCGACCCCTGCGGCCGTGTCCTTGGTCTGAGCTTCGTAGGGATCGCCCTCAAGAATGGTGCGTTCAGGTACGCTATGCGCAGTAAAGATCACCGGGAGGGGGAATCCCGCTTCCCGGAGCGCCAGATTCCGGCCGGCGACTAGCTTTTCGGCGAAGGCTTGGATAAGCAGCGGTTGATCGTGCCACGATTCAACGAAGTCAAAGACTAGAGTTTGGTCATCGACGGGTAATGAACTTCGGTATAAGCCAACACTGGTTCTGGAGTTCTGCGGGGCCATGCAGATCACGATGGCCCGCCGCATGCCCTCTCCGGCCATCTCCGCCACGACGTTTCGAACCAGTGGGTGCCAGTTGCGCATTCCCACATAGACCCGCATGCCTAGCTTAGCGGCCAGAAGTTCACCCTGCTTCAGAGTGATAGCGGTAAGCGGTGAGTGTCCGATGGCAGTATAGCGATCTTCGACTTCTTTGACGGCCTCCGCTGGCAGCTGCCGCCCACCGGTCACACGCAGAAGAAACTCGGGAATATCACGAACTCGCTCTGGACTGCCGTGAGCGACGAGCAATACCGCAGTATCTCCGCGTTGATCACACATATTTAGACCACAGACGCGCTTCTGGCGGAATGTTCGGCTACGTAGGCAGCAAGGGCCTTGACGTTCTCAACCGGTGTCTCGGGAAGGATGCCGTGCCCGAGATTGAAAATATGACCATCCCGTCCGGCGGCGCGGTCGAGAATGGCCTGAGCGCAGCTCATCAAGTATCGCCGGTCAGCGAAGAGCACGACCGGATCGAGGTTGCCTTGCAGGGCACCGCGATTACCCAGCTTCTCCCATCCTTGGTCGAGCGGAATTCGCCAGTCGAGACCGATGACCTCAGCCCCGGTCTCTTGCATTGCCTCGAGCAGTGTGGCGGTGTCGGTGCCAAAGTAGATCACCGGCGCGCCACTTTGCTGCAGTTGTTTCACTAGGTCGCGAGTGCGTGGCAGCACATAGCGACGATAGTCTTCAACCGCCAGGCATCCTACCCAGCTGTCGAATACCTGGATGACGTCGGCTCCTGCTCTCACCTGCTGGGTAGCATATTGTGAGGCAACCAGGACCAGCTTTTCTAATAACAGATCGAAATCTTTGGGCTGCGCATACATCATCTTCTTGGTATGCAGGTAGTGTCTGGACCCTCCCCCTTCGATCATGTAGCTCGCCAATGTGAAGGGAGCCCCACAGAAACCAATCACCGGCAGCTTGGTCCCAAAATGCTTGGCTACTGTGCTCACCGCTTCGGCTACGTAGGCGAGATCGCCGGCGCAATCAGTGCGCAAGCGCGCCACATCGCTTCGCTGGCGAATGGGGTGTTCGATAACCGGGCCCTCATGCGAGGAAAAGTGAAACGGCAAATCCATGACTTCAAGGGGCAGAAGAAGGTCGGCAAAAATGATAGCGGCGTCCACTTTAAGGATTTCCGCGGCGGCGATGGTCACTTCGGCTGCCAGTCGCGGAGCTTTGCAGATTTCAAGAAGCGAGTGCAATTTGCGTATGGCCCGGTATTCGGGCAGGTAGCGTCCGGCTTGACGCATGAACCATACCGGGGTGCGATCGACGGGCAAAGACTTGCAGGCGCGTACGAAGCGTGAGTCCGGCGCAGACATGCAAAATTACTGTAGCACTTTGCATATCCTGATCTCACGTGGGCGAAGGTTAGCACCCCAAAGCTGATCGCTGGAACCTAATCACACACCCGGGCCGGCCGATCGCCCGCTGCGGCCACCCGAGTCCTAGAAACCGTGTGCCCAGCCCGACGCCTTAGCCGCGCAGCAAAGCCTCATACCACCCCGCGCCGCGGCTTTCGGCTACCTCCGCGAGTCGCTCACCTACGCGGGACACTACCTCGAGAAAGGTTGTTCCTCGTTCCACATAATCCGGCAACTTGGAGCGAATCTCTCGGAATTTTTCCGGGTATTCCGATGCCAAGGTTGCCACTGCCACACCGCCACAAATTAGGCCGCCAGTGCGATTGCCTTTTAGCAAAAAAATCGCACACAGTCCAACCGAACTTGCAAGAACGGCACGCTTCCAGTTCTCCATTTTTCTTCCTCCGGACGATCGCTTCTTCAACCTGCCCACAGAAACGCTCCATCGGTTGAGGAGAGTTGGATGCGCAAACCCTCCCTTAGGATGTGGTTAAGCGTGAGTTTTCGCAAGCTTCTGTGCGGCTGGCGTGTGGTCGATGCAAATTGAATGCACAACGCATGAGGCAATGCTAGACTAAGTTCACGCCGCCTTCGTCGACCGCTAGCTTCGCGTTCTCGCCTAGGGGGCGAAATGTCCACCGTACGTGTACCTGCCGAAAGCACCAAGGCCGCGAAAATCCTATTAGCAGAAGATGAAGAGCTGTTGCGGGAGCTAGAAACCACCATCCTCACCCAAGCTGGCTATGAAGTCGTCACGGCGTCGACCGCAGAGGAGCTTCGCACACTCGTTTCCGAATGCAAAGACCCGATTGACCTGTTGTTGACCGACGTAATGATGCCGGGCGTAAGCGGCCAGGAGCTTGTTCATTTGGCAAGAATGCGCTGGCCTGGGGTTCGAGTGTTGTACATGTCTGGATATTCAAACGAGGAAATTAGGATTAGCGAAGCCGATGCCGAATTTCTGCAGAAACCGTTTACTCCCTCAGAACTGATGGCCAAGATTCAGAACACGTTGGCCAAATAGCCTGTGTTCATGATCGAGCCACGGTTTCTGTGGTACCTTCACTCGCGATGTCTCAAGAGCCTGTTCCCAAGGTCGAGCTTTATTGCCCGAAATGCGCATGCCAGGTGCAGGAGCCACTTACCTGCGGAGATTGTGGTGCCCTGATCTGCCGTCGATGCGGGACCCCGTTAGAAGCCGCAGACGAGCTGGGAATGGGATGACCTTCCGGCACTTAGACGGGCACCGCCGTTTTACGGGCGGGGTTAAAGAAAGGCAGCTTCGCTATCGTCGCCGCCGAGCGGTGGCGCACTGCCTCAATTGTGAACTCAAGCTGCAGTTTGGTTCCAGGGGTGGCCAGCTCGGTTTCGATACTGGCAAGTGAGATCATTTTTTTTAGCACCGGTGACCAGGTCGTGGACGTGGCTTTTCCTACTTGTCGATTACCCAGGTACGCCGGCACGTGCACCCGAGATGCTTGGGTAGG
>JAFAPG010000267.1 GCA_019247235.1 Acidobacteriota bacterium | reverse complement strand
AGATTTGTGCCTTCCCATTTTCATAACGCTTGGAATGTGGTCGCTTTCGCCTTCGTGGCTTCAACCCTCCTGAAGGGAATCTGCGATTATGCTGGAACTTATCTGGTGAACTTCGCCGGATACGGGCTGATCACCGATCTTCGCAATTCGCTCTACCGTTCCATCTTGCGGCGTTCGGCAGCCTTCTTCCAAAAGCACACGACCGGGACCCTGGTTTCAACCATTGTCAGCGACGTCGAACGCGTGCAGTTTGCCATGTCCAGCGTGCTCTCGGAATTCTTGCAGCAGTTCTTTACCTTTCTATTTACCGCCGGCGTAGTGGTCGTGCTGGGCAAGCACTTGGCCTGGCTGCTCGTCTTGTTTGTGCCAATCATTGTTTACTCCGCCACCAAGGTAGGCAAACGCGTACGCCACACAACCCGTCGCGGGCAGGACAAGCTTGCCGACATTCAAAACATCCTGCATGAAACCATCACCGGCAATCGCATTGTGAAAGCCTTCGGCATGGAAGGCTGGGAGTTTGCGCGCTTTCGAAAGGCAGCGCAGCGTCTGTTCCGTGCCAATCTGCGCTCGGTGGCGGCCGCGGCCATCAGTTCCCCCCTGATGGACATCTTTGGAGCCATCGCTATCGTGCTACTACTGCGTCTCGGGCGAGAAGAGATTCTCCGCGGCTGGATGACGCCGGGTATTTTTGTGGCCTTCATTATTGCCGTATTCAAGCTCTATGATCCCGTCCGAAAATTCGCTCTCTTCCACAATAGTTTCCAGCAGGCGCTGGGCGCCTCGTCGGAGATCTTCAAATTCTTAGACACGCGCGATGAAGTCGAGGAGAAGCCCGGCGCGGCCATATTGCCTCCCTTCTCCAAAAAAATCGCCTTGGAGGATGTCAGTTTCTGCTATGAATCGGACGGCATACAAAAGGAAGTTCTTCGCCATATCGATCTCGAAGTAAAGGCGGGCGAGATTTTGGCTCTGGTAGGCTCAAGCGGGGCTGGCAAAAGCACGCTGGTTTCGCTAGTTCCACGTTTTTTTGACGTGACCACGGGCAGGATTCGGATCGACGGCTACGACGTGCGCGATGTTAACCTTTCCTCCCTGCGCTCGCAGATCGGCGTGGTAACCCAAGAAACTGTCCTGTTCAATGACACCATACGCAACAACATCGCCTACGGCCAACCGAGCGTCTCGCAAAAAGAAGTGGAAGCCGCCGGTCGCGCCGCGCTGGCCCATGACTTCATCATGGAACTCTCGTCAGGATACGAGACTATGATCGGCGAAAAGGGCGTACGGCTTTCCGGAGGTGAGCGTCAACGTATCGCCATCGCGCGGGCATTGCTTAAAAACGCTCCCATCTTGATTTTAGATGAAGCCACCTCCGCCCTGGACAGCGAGTCCGAGGCACTGGTGCAATCGGCCTTGCAAGACCTCATGGCTGGCCGCACGGTCGTGGTTATCGCCCACCGCCTCTCAACCGTGCGGCGCGCGGACCGTATCGTGGTGCTCGAAAACGGCAGCATCGCCGATGTGGGAACGCATGAACAATTGATGCAAAAGCTCGGAATTTATCGCCGCCTGTACGATTTGCAGTTCATCGATCTTGAGGCCCCTCGTGCCATCACTTCGATTCAGCCGGCGGTAAAATTCTGATGTCCATTCGCTCCATGACCGGCTTCGCCGAAGTAAAAGGTCAGGCCAATAGCGTGGGCTTTAGTCTTTCCCTCAAATCCGTGAATCATCGATTCCTCGATCTTCACTTTCATCTTCCTCCCAATGCCGATGCTCTGGAGATGGCCCTGCGGCGAAAGGTTAAAGAGAAGCTGGCGCGCGGCCACCTGGACGTTAACCTCTCGTTCGATCAAGGGACCATCGGTGCCTTTGTTCTCAATCGGCAGCTAGTGGCAGCCTACGTCCAAGCATTTCGCGCGGCCGCGGTCGAGGCGGGGATTGCCGCTGAACCCGACCTGAATGCCGTGTTACGCCTGCCCGGCGCATTCGATACCGGGGTCATGAGCGCAGAGCCGGAATTGATGGCGACGGTGGTCAGCAAATTGGAAGAGGCTCTTATGGAACTGAATCGAATGCGGGAGGAAGAAGGCAAGGCCCTCGAGAGCGAGCTGCGAACTCACATGCAGCATTTGCTTGAGGCCTGTGGCGAGATCCGCAACTATCGCGAAGCCGTGCTCAAAAATTATGCTGAGCGGCTGAAACAGCGAATCGAGGAATGGCTGGGATCGTCGGTCGATCCTGAGCGCGTCATCGAGGAGGCAGCCACTCTGGCCGACCGCAGCGACATTCAGGAGGAGCTCGTGCGCTTAGAGAACCACGTCAAACAATTTCTCGGCCTCCTCGACGCCGGTACCGAGGTCGGCAAGAAGTTGGACTTTCTTTTGCAAGAAATGAATCGCGAAGCTAATACCCTGTTATCGAAGACCTCAGGTCTGGCCGGAGACGCACTGCGAATTACCCAGTCCGGCCTCGCCATGCGGGCGGATATCGAACAGGCCCGCGAACAGGTGCAGAACATCGAATAGCCGGTCACCACGAGAAAATGGCTAACGTTTTCATCATCTCCGCGCCCTCCGGTTCCGGCAAATCCACTCTACTGAATAGAGTCCGTAAGCAGGTTCCCAATCTTGAGTTTTCAATCTCCTATACCACTCGTCCCCCACGCGGCACCGAACAGAATGGGCGGGAGTATTTCTTTGTCCGCCGGCCTGAATTTGAGTACATGAGAGATCAAGGTGAGTTCCTCGAGCATGCCAATGTGTTCGGTGACTACTACGGAACCGCTCGCCGCTTTCTCGAGAAGGCTGAGCGGGAAGGGCGAGACCTGCTGCTCGACATCGATGTACAGGGAGCGGCCCAGGTCAAAGACAAACTTCCGCGGGCGGTCAGTATCTTTATTCTCCCTCCCGATCGCGCCGAACTCGAACGCAGATTGCGAGAGCGCGGCCAGGATTCTGAGGAAGTGATCGAGCGGCGCTTGCGGGAGGCCACCCGTGAGATTGAGAATTACGCTAAATACGACTATATTTTGGTGAACGACCGCCTGCCCGATTCAATTGCCGCTCTCGAGGCGATTCTGCTTACCGAGCGGCAAAAGCACGCAGGCAAGAATGACCGAGAATTGAGCGCTAGAGCGGAATCTTGCCGTCTCGAGCGTGTTCGCGAACGGCTAGAGCCCATTTTGCAATCTTTTCAAAAAAGGCTGCTGATGGCGGGAAATAGAGCAGGGGAATCCCATGAAGCTGATTGACGGTTTCGACAGCAATTATCGCTACATCCTGGTCGCAGCCCGACGCGCTCGGCAATTACAGAACGGGGCGCCTCCGGTCATCGAGACGCACTCCCGTAAGCCCTGCAGGATCGCGCAGGATGAAATTAAGGCCGGCAAGGTGAAATGGGTCATTCCCGAAGCAGCAGCCTCGCCTGTTGAGGTTGCCGGCGAGATGCTTGATAAAGCCATCGGGCAAGACAGCTGAGCAACGCTCGACTCCTTCATTCATTTTGTCGCACTGGGCTCAACCATGAAGGTCGCACTTGGAGTCTGCGGGGGAATTGCCGCTTATAAAGCCGTAGAGATTGTGCGCCTGCTCGAAGATCGGGGCATTCGGGTGCAGGTCATCATGACCGAATCCGCCCAGGAGTTTATTCGCCCTCTCACCTTCGCCGCCATCTCCGGCGAAAAAGTCATCACCCAAATGTTTGCCCCGGGTGGCGATCGAGAACCCAATATCGAATCCGCCATCGAACACATCGCCGTGGCCCAATCCATCGATGCCCTCCTGGTCGCGCCGGCTACGGCCGACGTGGTGGCAAGATTTGCTCAAGGTATGGCCAACGATTTCCTAACCACCCTTTATCTGGCGACAACCGCCCCGGTCATCCTAGCTCCGGCGATGAACGTAAACATGTGGGAGCACCCCGCGACCAAGCACAACCTGGAGGTGCTGCGCAACCGTGGAGTCCGGGTAGTCGAGCCCGGAAGCGGCTACCTAGCCTGTGGAATGACCGGAGCCGGAAGGCTGGCGGAGAACGAGGCAATCGTCTCTGCCACGCTTCAGGCGCTCGGGGCGGTTGAGGACCTAGCGGGGGAAACGGTTCTGATCAGCGCCGGCCCAACCCGCGAGAGAATTGATCCTGTGCGCTATCTCAGCAACCGCTCGAGCGGCCGCATGGGATATGCCTTGGCCGAAGCCGCAGAGCGCCGCGGGGCGCGCGTGCTGCTGGTGAGCGGGCCGACCGCTCTCAATCCCCCGAGTGGGGTTGAGGTGACCCGAGTCGAGTCGGCGCGCGAGATGCTCGATGCCATGCTGCGCCTGCTGCCTACCGCCTCAATTGTCATCAAAGCCGCCGCCGTATCTGATTACTCGGTCACCCATCCCCAGGACCAGAAGATCAAACGCGAGGGAAAGACCACTTTAGAGCTTGAACCTACGACCGACATTGTCGCCGAGGTTGCACGTCGCAAGACTTCTCAGATCGTCATCGGATTTGCGGCAGAGACTGAGAACGTAGTCGAGAACGCCCTCACCAAGCTGCAATCAAAGTCGCTCGATGCCATCGTGGTCAACGACGTTTCGCGTCCCGGTATCGGCTTTGATTCGGAACGAAACGCCGTCACTATCCTCACCCCTTCCGACACGATTCACGTCGCCGAAACCACGAAGTGGGAGGTCGCTCAGCAGATCTTGAATCAGGCCCTTCGCCTGCAGCAGGAGCGCAAGGCAATGGCTGCGCACTAACAGACCAGTTTCCACACCCAACCACAGGAAGTGCGAGTAGAATCGTGACAACCCATGGGAAAAAGTCTCGATCCGCAGCTGCGCGCCGCTTTAGCCAGTCGCATCCGCTACTATAACGACTTGGGCATTTACGATTTTTATCGGCGGCCGGGGCAAACCATGGAAGCCGCGAGCGTCGGCGCCGAGCACGCGACGCTACCAGTTGTGATCTCAAGCCCAGCAAAATCGGCTGTCACAGAAAGTACGAGCAAGGTCCCCGTGGCTACCCTGCACACGATCCGTGAAGACATCGGCGAGTGCACACGCTGCCGACTGCACAAATTGGGGCGCAAGCAGATTGTCTTTGGAGTTGGAAATCCTCGCGCCCAACTGATGTTCATTGGCGAGGCGCCGGGGGCCGATGAGGACGAACAGGGGGAACCCTTCGTGGGCCGCGCCGGTCAGCTCTTAAATAACATGATCACCAACGGCATGGGGCTGCGTCGAGAAGATGTTTACATCGCTAATATCATCAAATGCCGGCCGCCCAATAATCGCACCCCCGAGCGGGACGAATGCGAGACTTGCTCGCCCTTCCTTATGCGACAAATCGAAGTCATCCGTCCCAAAGTTATTGTCGCGCTGGGTTCGATTGCGGCGAAAACCTTGCTGGCAATCAATGCGTCGATGTCCGAGCTGCGCGGGCGCTGGTATGAATTTCGCGGGACCAAATTGGCCGTCACCTATCATCCTGCCTTTCTCTTGCGCGACCCTCGCCAAAAAAAGGCGGCATGGAAAGATCTGCAGATGGTGATGAAGGAATTGGGCCTGCCGATACCGGCGAGAAATACGGACTAGCTGGAATTAGCGATGATCGGGTTGGACTCCGCAATGGTTGAACTCACGCTTGAGACGAATCGATGTTCGACCGTCGAGTGAAGTGATTCAGCCCACGTTCGCTTCCTCCTCAGTTCACACCGCGATTCCTATCAAAGTTCACGAATTTTCTCCTTCCAAGCGAGCGATGCGCCGCTCGTGAAATTGTGCAACATGCAAAAGACGCGCAGTACCCGCGGCAATTTCACTTACTAAATCGCGCAATTCACTTAAGTCCTTGGTAAGGAGCTCGACGCTTTGAGTGAGGGCCTCATGTCGTTCGACCAGTTTTGCGAGTCGTTCATCAACGGTCATGGAAGGAGTATACGTACCGCTACGTAGTTAAACAAGCATTGGATTCGCCATTTCTTCTATAATTTGCAGGGGCTCTGGGGAGTTCAATGTTGAGCAACATAAGAAGAATGCACCGATGAGGGGTAAAAACTCCGCTGCTGTTGAACTCGGCCGTTTGGGCGGAAAGGCGCGCGCGCGAAAACTCACGCCGGAGCAGCGCCAAGAGGCTGCTCGTAAGGCTGTCGAGGCCCGTTGGGCAAAGCAGCGGGAGTTAGTGAACGAGATCACCGTGGGAACAAGGAATCTACTTAAATTGTCCAAAGCCAACGCCCGCAAAGCTGCGAGGGCGAGGGCTGACAGAGGTAAAAAGAAATCTCGGGCTTAGGTTCAGAACGCGATTTGTGTGTCTCACAAATAATTTGCCTCTGCAGTATCAAAAGCGACGCGCGAGATTCCCAAGGCTTCTAAGATCCGGGCATTTCATTCCGCTTCGTCAGTTCTGAGTAGATCGCGTCGAGCGTCTGTTTTACGCCTGCCTCGATCGGTTGCATATAGACGTTGACCGTGGTGTCGGCTTTACTGTGTCCCAGGATTGCTTGCACGTCCTTGACGCCTCCTTTGGTTTGAGCCAGAGTCGCAATCGTGCGCCGCAGCACTTGAAAGTTTAGCTTCGGCAATCCCAGCTGTTGGCCAATCTTCTTCAATACTCGCGCTCGGTAGTTGTCGGTGCGAAGGAAGCCATTGGTCTTTGCGCCATTGCGCTTGCGAGCGTTAGGAAAGATGAATGCCTCCACGTCAACGTCGCCGCAGTCCTGTTTCCAGAGCCAAAGTTCGTTCGCCAGACCATCCGGGAGGTACACCGTTCTCAGCGACCTCTTGGTTTTTCCAAAGTCGCGTAGCTTACCGCGGTAGGCGGTATGGGTAACGCTGAGAGTGCGCGCGCACCTGTCAAAGCTCTTCCACCGAAGCGCAAATAACTCACTGGGGCGAAATGTCTCAGTCATGTCGAGCGTCAGGAGGATACGGTCTCTCAGCGACACGGAACCCAACACCAGCCGTAATTGATCCCAGGTCAGAGTGGTTCTGTCGACCGGCCGGAGTTGCTTGGGGAGGGCCAGCTTCCCTGCGGGATTTTTACTGAGGAGCTCCTGCTCCACGGCCTCTTCGAAAATAGCTTTTAAATAAAGACGGGCATGTCGAACGCGACCTTCCGATAAGCGGCTCGCCAAGTCGTTCAGATGCGCCTGCAGCATGACCTTATCGATGGCCGATAGCGGGAGCTCCCCAAACTTCTGCAGAATGTCTTGCTCGATGGCGGATTTGCGAGTCTCCGCTGTCGCCTCCTTCCAGCTGCTGCCTTCGCGCAAAGGGAAAAAATATTGCCGCGTGAACCGTCCCAGGGTAATGAGAGGCCCGTCTGTGATTCGCTCGATTGCCCCCCGCCTCCCATGCCCGGTTATTCGTTCGAGCTTGCTCCGCGCCTGGCGTGCGGTCATCTGCGACTTAGCCCCGAGGACGCCAATGCGCCGCTTATTCCACCGGCATTTTCCAGTGCTCAGATCGACCGCTTTCACGTAGAGGTATGCGACCCAGCGCTTGTCTTCCAGGCGCATCATTACTCGTTGGTAAAATCCAGCCACGGTTGCTCCGGCACTCGCTACGGAGGCCCCGACTCTCCTGCGCACTCGTGCACAACTCCCTTGCCTGCGAAACCCCTGCGGGCTACCGTGTCGGGAAAGGCAGAGGTATACCTCGACAGGCATACCGGCCGAATCCTTCTCGGAACTCAGCAACGCGGAAAGACGTTTCACTACCCCGCCCTCGATTTATTAATGGTGCGGGCACGGAGGGTCAAATGTGCTGCTTCGGAATTTTCGGGAATGGTGCGAAATACGAGACTAGGCCGAAATCTCACACCTGCGGAAAGGTTCGAGTACAAAAGACTTCTGGCAAAGTTCTTAGGCCGCGGCAGGAAGTTTAGTGAGGCCTTGCCAGGTTCAGCAATTTTTCGCCAATAGCAAAATG
>JAFAPG010000614.1 GCA_019247235.1 Acidobacteriota bacterium | reverse complement strand
TCAAGGCCAAGAATGTAGCCCAGCTCCTGGTCCTCGCCATCGAGGTGACCGTTCTCTGGTTGGGGGTGAGTGCAATTTATCGACCGCCACATTTGCGGGTTGTCGCTGTGACCTTTGCCTGGCTGTTGTTTGCCACGCCCGTCAACTTGTCGGTTGGCAACTTGCTTTCGGTCTATTCTCCAAAGCGAGTCGAGTACTTCACCTTCGGCCGGCAGCGCGCTTCCGAGGTGACCATCCTTGTGAGCCTGGCCGTGCAGCTCGCCTTGATTGGTGTGGGAGCGCTGGCGCTTTTCATCGCCCAGCTCTATACCAATCTGTGGCTGGCGACGGCAATTCTGTTGTTACTTGCAATGGCATCGATACCGGCCTATCTCATCTTGCTTAGCCGGATCGATGAGATAGCCATGGCGCGACGTGACGTTCTGATCGCCGAGCTTTGCCGGAATTGAGGACATTCGCCAAATACCAGGAAAGAATAAGGCGAGGTGAAAATTCGGCGCACATGGTTTGCCTGGAACCTAGTACTCTGGTTTTACGTATCCTTGTTGGGCCTTGAGTAGGTGTTGAGCATACATACGGGGGCGAACCATGAACTACAGAGTGACAGCTGGAATCTCGGCAGGCTTTGCCGTCTTAGGAGCCGTACTCCTGAGCTCGGCAGCTTGCCCGGCTCAGATAGCAAAGACGCACGATACGCGAAATTCGCTCTCGATTGTATTCAAGGATGGCCATCAGAGGAGCTTTTCTCTCGCCGACATAAGCCGCATCGAATTCAAGAACTCGTCCATAATTCTGATACGAAGTGGGCGCCAAGAGTCGATTTCACTTAGTGATATCGTTCGCATCGACTTCGGCAACGGTGCCTCTCCCGTCGGTCGCAATCATTTCCTCGGCAAATGGAAGGTGGGAACCGGAGCTGGCGCGAACTTTTTCATTACGCTTGAGCCCGACGGTCAAGCCACAAAGAGCATTGGTGCCACCCACGGCACCTGGGTTGTAGTCGATGGAGAGGCCCGCATCAGTTGGGATGACGGTTGGCACGATGTCATCCGCAGAGTGGGCAGCAAACATGAGAAGGCCGCTTTTGAGCCGGGCAAGAGCTTGGACGAGGAGCCTTCGAACGTGACCGACGCGCGCAATATGAGCGAGCAGCCGATTTGATCAGGAAGCAAACTGGCACCGACGACCGGGCGCCCAAACCCGCTCCATCCCCTCAACCTCCCCCTGAATACGCTCGCAAAAGCTGACGGCATGACGCCAGGATACCTACCTCAAGACCCGAACTTCGGCCATCGATTCGGCGTATCGTAAAGTGAGATGGTTGGGGCTGGTCTCGAGCAGGATCTGTAAGCCTCACGCTCAGAAAAGCCGGGCCGCGGTCGCTCGCCACATCCCACGGCAGCATGGTGTCGGGTTGGGAGAGCTCTGTTCTCATAGGCAAAAGCCAGCTGCAGCGGCTAATCTGTAAACATTTTCCGGGGGAATCGAACTTGGAAGATATCCAGGTCGCTGCATTGCTGGTCCGTCGCTGTATAGCGGGCGATGCAGCCGCTTGGGAAGAGATCGTTCGGCGTTATTATCGACGGATCTACAACATGTGCTATCGCTTTGCCGGCTCTGGGGAAGATGCCGAAGATTTAACGCAAGAGGTATTCATCAAAATGTATCGCACCCTGGGTAGCTACGATATTGAACGGGGGGCATTTATGACGTGGGCCACGACCATGACCCGAAACCTGTTGGTGGATCATTTTCGCAAAACCAAACACGATCGCGTGACCGACTCGCTCGACGCCCCCTCCTCCGATCATGACGACTCGATGGCCCTTGCGGATCGGATTCCCGACCAGGGCCCCCGGCCGGACCGGAGAGTTCAAAGCGATGAGACTGGGACCATGGTTCACGAGGCCCTGCAGAAGCTCTCCCCGGAGCTGCGCGAAGCAGTGATTCTGCGTGACTTACAGGACCTAGACTACCGGGAAATCGCGACTGTGCTGAAAGTACCGGAAGGCACTGTAAAGTCAAGGATTAACCGAGGGCGTGCGGAACTTGCGCGCCTTCTCCAACGTACCTATAGGCAGGTGATGTGATGGCAGGCCAAGGACAGAATCCGATCCAGTGCTCAGAGTTTGACGCCCTGTT
>JAFAPG010000606.1 GCA_019247235.1 Acidobacteriota bacterium | reverse complement strand
TTCCCGCGTGATTCCCCCGATGGCAACCAACGGCTTACTGGTGAGCGCTCGCGCCTGGCGCACCCCGGGAAGCCCGACGACGGGGTCAGGATTGGCTTTCGCGGTGGTCGGAAACACCGGCCCGATGGCAACATAGTCTGCCGTGCTCTGGGCAGCGTGCTGCGCCTGCTCGGGATTGTGGGTAGACACCCCCAAATAACGGGCGCGGCCGATGATCTGACGCACACTGACAGGTGACAGATCGGTTTGCCCAACATGCACACCCTCAAAGCCTGCTGCCAAGCAGAGATCTGCCCGGTCATTCAAGATCAGCGCCAGCGGTCTTGGCCGGATACGCCCAAGCCGGCTCTTTAATTCTCGCGCCTGGGCAAGAATGGTTTGCGCGTCATCGATTTTGTTTCGATATTGCAGCAGCCCAACCCCTGCCTTGACCATTTCTTCGGCCGCGCGAAAAAGCGCCGCGCGAGTGGGAAACGATTGCACGTCGAGAATCGGATAGAGTCGCCCGAGCGGCGGCAGCGGCTTTGAGAACGCGCTCAGGCAGGAACCTTCTCTTTATCGTTGCCGCTTCTTGCCAGGAAGCGTTCGATGAAGGTGGTATCGGTGCGCCCGGCGCGGAACTCGGGATCGGCCAAAATCCTGCGATGCAAGGGGATGGTGGTATACACGCCCTCGACGATGAACATTTCAAGAGCCCGGGTCATGCGTGAGATCGCCTCAGCGCGATCTTTGCCTCGCACCACCAGCTTGGCGATGAGGGAATCGTAATAAGGAGGGATCGTGCCTTCGGCATAGGCGGCGGTGTCGACCCGTACGCCGGTACCTCCGGGCGGGTTAAAAGTGGTAATTTTGCCGGCCGATGGGGTGAACTTCTCCGGGTGCTCGGCATTGATGCGGCACTCGATGGCATGTCCTCGGGGCAGAATCGGCCCGGGAAGCACGTTTTCGAGTGTTTCTCCGGCCGCGATCAGGATTTGACTCTTGACCAGATCTACCTCGGTAACCATCTCGGTAACCGGGTGTTCTACCTGGATGCGTGTGTTCATCTCGATGAAATAAAGCCGCCGATCTTCGTCCATGAGAAACTCGACGGTGCCGGCATTGGCGTAGCCAATCTCAGACAGCGTCTTGCACACCACTTGGCCTATCTGCTGACGGAGCTCTGGCGTCATTTGCGTCGAGGGCGATTCTTCGAGAAGCTTTTGGTGACGCCGCTGAATGCTGCACTCCCGCTCTCCCAAACTGGCTACGGTTCCGGATTGATCGGCGAGAATTTGAAATTCAATGTGACGCGGGCGCTCCACATACTTCTCCATATAAAGATCGCCGTTGCCAAAGGCCGCCGCCGCTTCTGACTGCGCCGCATGAAATAAGGCCGGCAACTCCTGCTTCGATCGCACGATGCGCATACCCCGTCCGCCGCCACCGGCCGAGGCCTTGATGATTACGGGAAAGCCTACGGTTTGGGCCCATTCAAGAGCCTCGCCTTCACTGCCAAGCACGCCTTCAGAGCCGGGAAGAATGGGAACCCCGGCTTTTCTCATAGCCGCCCGCGCCTTCTCTTTTTCGCCCATCAGCCGGGTGACCTCAGGAGGAGGTCCGATGAATTTAATATTGCAGGTCTCGCAAACCTCGGCGAAGTTGGCATTTTCAGAGAGCAGGCCATAACCGGGATGGATGGCATCGACGTTGGCTATTTCGGCGGCGCTGATTACGGCGGGGATGTTCAGATAGCTCTGCGCCAGCTGGGGCGGACCGATACAGATCGCCTCATCGGCAAAGCGCACGGGCAGAGAATTGCGATCGGCCTCGCTATAAATAGCCACCGAACGAATGCTGAGTTCCTTGCAGGCGCAAATCACCCGCAGTGCGATTTCTCCTCGATTAGCCACCAGGATCTTCTTGAACATGCGCTAGCCGCCGAGTGGCCTCCGAGTGGCGAAATCCGCCTGGAGAGAGCATTCACCATGGATGGTGGGCATCAAGAAAACCGGTCGCAAATAGGCACGCGTGAGCACTCTCACTTCTTCGGCCTTACGGCAAATAGGTCTTGGCCATATTCAATCGGTTGCCCATTCTTCACCAAACACTCGATCACCTCACCGGCCGCGTCGGATTCGATCTCATTCATGATCTTCATGGCCTCGACGATGCACAGGATTTGTCCTTCCTCGATCGTATCTCCAGGCTTCACAAAGGGAGGCGATCCGGGCGACGGGGATTCATAATAGGTCCCAACCATCGGTGAGCGGACCATGTGCAGCGGGGTTTCAGAGCGAACCGGGGGGGCAGTCTGTCCCCCCGCGACCTCGGCGGGAGCCACGGGAACCGCCATGGCCGGCGGCAGCGGGGTGGGGTGGACGGCGATGATTCGTTCCGTCGTGGGGCTCTCGTTCTGTCCTGCCCCGCGCTTAATGCGCAGCTTAACATCACCGCGCTCGAGCTCGAACTCGGTGATTTCCTCTTCTTTGAGGAACTGAATGAGTTCCTTAATTTCCTTTAGGTTCATTCGTTTTCGGCGTTTCCGATTCTGTCAAAGAAGCAAGCATCCGTCCGTTGGTGGGCCGATCTTAGAGCGCAATGAGTTCTTTCGGACTCGTGGTCAAAACCTCGCACCCCGAGTCAGTGACCACCACCGTGTCTTCAATGCGTACACCCCATTTCCCCGGCATATAAACACCGGGCTCAACGGTGATCACCATTCCCGGTCGCAGTTCGTCGGTCTGACCGGCTGCAATGCGCGGAGATTCGTGAATCTCAAGACCCACGCCATGGCCGGTCGAATGAGTGAAGAACTTAGCTAAATTTCTTCTTTGCAAAAGTTTACGAGCAGATTGATCAACTTCGCCAACGCTCTCGCCAGGCTTTACCGCCGCAAGAGCTGCCTGCTGGGCTTCTCGCACCGCCTCATACAGGTCGCGCCCGGCCACCGAGGGCTTCCCCACGTGGACGGTGCGAGTCATGTCGGAACAGTAGCCCGCGAGTATAACACCGAAGTCACACACGACGAATCCCCGAGCCGGGATGGAGGCTCGCGACGCGCGTCCATGCGGCAGGGCGGAACGAGGCCCGGCGGCAATGATCGTGGGAAAGGCCATTTGCTCGGCGCCAGCCTGGCGGGCAGCAAATTCCACTTCGCCTGCTACCTCGGCCTCACTTACCCCGGCGCGAATTACCTTGATGAGCCCTCTAAACAGCTGGCTCGTTACCCGGCAAGCCTCACGAAGGAGGGGAAGCTCGGCTCGCTCCTTTACCATCCGCAGCTCGTCAACCAGCGGGGGGGCTTCGATCAGCCTCTGGCGTTTACCGAGTACCCCGGCTAACAGGTTTCTCTCAGCGACCGACAGATGCGCTGCTTCAATGCCGATCCTTGCGTATGAATTGTTCTGGCCTAGCCATTCTGCAGCCGAGGCCAGGGCGGATTTTGCCGGGCGAATCTTGATTTGTGCTCCTCGGACCTCCTTGCGCGCCTGCTCGCGATAGCGCCCGTCAGTAAAGAAAACGCTTTCCGAGGGGCCGCAGATCAGAACCCCAGCCGTCCCGGTGAATCCGCAGAGATAGCGCACATTGGGCAAATGAGAGACGACGAGAGCTTGGAGACGGGCGGCGCCGAGGCGGTGGCGGGTTCGTCCGAGGCGCCCTAAGTAGTCCATGGATAGAGTCTATCTCATCTAAGCACAATAACTTGCAGGCATTTGCGGACGAGCGTAGCCAGTTTCGCACCCGTCTTCCACAGGACGGGCCTACAGTCTTTCATTTAAAATGGATTTAAGTCGCTGCCAAGCAGCCTTGCAGGTGATTCCAATGACAAGTCAGGTTGACGACTCCCACGACCGTGACACGTGCCGGAAGTTAATCAGTCTTGGTTATGCTCGTTCCAATCGCGTTAGGCTTTATGGACTCGAGGTCCAGCTAGTTTCTGATCCATTCCCCCACGGCGAGGGAGGGATCGCCATTGAAGTGCTTGAGAATAACGCCTCTCGCTCTCGTACCCTCAAGTTGCCGCTTTCGGTTGTGCAGGTTGCGAACAGGAAGCCAGTCAAACGAACTGCGTAGTTTCAGCGCCCAGATTCTCGCCCTAAAGACAACCCGCCGGCCCGGCCAATGCCAGGTTCCGGCGGCTGCTTCCAGCTAACTTATTCGCCATCAAATGAAACATTGATGGCGGCCCCGCGAGCTATGTTTGAACGACCCGCGGAGTGATGAAGAAGATCAGTTCCTGGTTCGAGCTGTTGACCGTCTGGTGCTTAAACAGGTTGCCCAGCCACGGAATGCTCCCGAGCAGAGGAACCTGCTGAATACTGACGGAATTGCTCGTCTGAATAA